>NZ_JASATH010000103.1:0-27404 GCF_038440215.1 Inquilinus sp. OTU3971
GGGCCTCCCCCCCCCCCCCCGGGGCCGGGCTCCGCGGGGCCCCGGGGTGTCCGGCCAGCCGAGGCCTCAGGTGACCAGCGGCCAGCGGTCGATCACCTCGTACTGCGTGAGACCGAGCCGGCTGTGGATCAGGGCGAAGTCCTTCACTACGAACCGGATCGGCTCGATCGCCTGAATGGGGACCGGTTGTGGACCATAGGACAGGGTCATGTGCGGATTGAACTCCGCCGCCGCCTGCAGCCCGACCTTCGTCATCGCGATGCCGAGTGTCCGGAAGAGGTTCGCCAGGGCATCACCGCCCTCCCCGAGGAGTACCAGCGGCTGTCGATCTTGCTTGTGAGGAGCGGGCTCGAAGCTCTGGACGAACCGGAACTTCATTTCGAACGGTCTCATAGAGACCGCCTTACCGGCCATCTGCGCCGCATAGAGAAGCTTGGTGCGCAGGCGCTTGTAGTCGCCGACGTGCTGCAGCGAGACATGCAGGCGTTCCATCTTGAGCCGTGTCCCTCTCAGGCGTTTCTCGGAGAAAAGCCGGTCGCCGATACGCGTCACGCGGCTGCGTGTCTCGTCGTCCGGCTGCAGGCAGAAGAACAGCCGTTCCGGTTTCTTGGGCCTGTTGCCCTGGTCGTCGAAGAGATCGAGAGAGCTTTGCATAGCGGGTCCTCCCTAGAGATCGCCTTCCGTGCCCTTCCTTATCGGTTGTTGAAAGCACATTGGAACAAATAGTGAACATGCGCAACCCATTCGCTGCCGCGGCCCCGCCCCTCCCCAGCCCAGGGATGGGACCTGGCCGCTCTTCACAGTGCCGCTCGCGACTACGGCAGCAGCACCGTCGCTCCCGTCGTCTCGCGCCCCTCCAGCCGGCGGTGCGCTTCCGCCGCCTCCGCCAGGGGCAGGCGGGCATGGACCGGGACCGTCACCGCGCCGCGGGCGACCACATCGAACAGGTCCCGGCTCATCGCCAGCACGTCCTCGCGCTTCCGGAGATGCTCGAACAGCAGCTGCCATGTGGCGAAGAGCGAGCCTTTCTGCATCAAGAGCGTGATGTCGAAGGGCGGAATCGGGCCGGAGGCCGAGCCGAAGCTGACGAAGGTCCCGAACGGCCGCAGGCTGTCGAGCGAGCCCTCGAAGGTGGCGCGGCCGACGCCGTCATAGACCACGTCGCAGCCCTCCCCGCCCGTGATCTCCCGCACCCGCGCGGCGAAGTCGCGGTAGTCGAGGACGTGGTCGCAGCCGTTCTCACGGGCCAGCTCCGCCTTCTCCGGCGAGCCGACCGTGCCGATGACGGTGGCGCCGAGATGCTTCGCCCATTGCGTGAGGATCAGGCCGACGCCGCCCGCCGCCGCATGCATCAGGACGGTGTGGCCGGGCCCGACCCGGACGGTCCGGCGCAGCAGGTACTGCGCCGTCAGCCCCTTCAGCATCATCGCGGCGCCGGTCTCGAAATCGATCGTCTCGGGCAGGTGCACCAGGAAATGCGCCGGCACGATGCGCTGCTCGGCATAGGCGCCGAGGGTCTCGACATAGGCCACGCGGTCGCCCGGGGCGAAGCCGGCGACGCCCTCCCCGACCGCGGCAACCTCGCCGGCGCCCTCATTGCCGGGGATGAAGGGCAGGCCCGGCGGGGCATAGGCGCCGCTGCGGAAATAGGTGTCGACGAAGTTGAGGCCGATCGCCCGGTTGCGGACCAGGACCTCGCCAGGGCCCGGCCTGCCGATCGCGACCTCCTCGTAGCTCAGAACCTCGGGGCCGCCATGGCGGTGAACGCGGATCGCTTTCATAGGGGTGTCCCACCCTGGTTGCGCTTGCTCAGGACCGGGAGATGGCACCAGGCGGGACTTCGCTGTAGCCTGATATCGGCTACATCAGAGTTCAGCAAAGATGATATCCGAGCAGATCGGCCTCGACCTTCTCCGCACCTATGTCGCGGTCTGCCGGCAAGGCAGCCTGAGCAAGGTCGCGGCCCAGACCGGCCGCACCCAGTCGGCGCTGAGCATGCAGATGCGGCGGCTGGAAGGGCTGCTGGAGCGCCATCTGTTCCAGCGCACCGGCCGCGGCGTGGTGCCGACCGCGGAGGGCGAGATCTTCCTGGGCTATGCCACCCGCATGCTGGCGCTGGGCGACGAGGCCACGGCCCGGCTGCAGCAGAAGGAGATCAAGGGCGGCGTGCGCATCGGCCTGGCCGAGGAGGTGGCGACCACGGCGCTGCCGGCCGCGCTGGGCCGGCTGCACCGCGCCTATCCCGACATCCGCCTCGACGTGGTGGTCGAGCACAGCGTCGCGCTAGGCAGGCTGTGGGGCGAGGACGGGCTGGACATCATGCTCGGTCCGACCTCGGTGGTGACGGCCGATGCCCTGGCCGCCTGGACGGTCGAGCTGCAATGGGTCTGCGCGCCCGACCATGCCCCGGATCCCGGCCGGCCGCTCGACCTCGTCGCCTTCACCGCGCCCTGTCTGTGGCGCCGGCGGATGATCGAGGCGCTGGCCGCGGCCGGCCGTGAGCATCGCGTCATCTTCACCAGCCAGAGCGTCACGGCGCTGCAGGCGGCGGTCGAGAACGGGCTGGGCGTCGGCGTGCTGCCGTCGGACTCCGTCCGCCCGGGGTCGATGAAGGTGCTGAAGGCCGGGGTGCCGGGTCCGCTGGCCGCCCAGTACGGCCTGTTCGCCCGCGACCGGCGGCCGCCGGTGGTGGAGGCCGCGATCGGCGTTCTGCGGGAAGGCTTGCCGGCGGCGGCACCCCGGCCGTGACCGCTACCGGCCGATCGCGTCGAGTTCGGCCATCGTCGCATCCGGCAGCACCAGCTCCGCCGCCTTCAGATTCTCGCGCAGATGCTCGGGCGAGGACGTGCCCGGGATCAGCAGCACGTTCGGCGCGCGGCGCAGCAGCCAGGCCAGTGCCGTCTGCCGCGGCGTCGCGCCCAGCCCTTCGGCGATCCGCGACAGGGCCGAGGACTGGATCGGCGAGAAGCCGCCCAGCGGGAAGAAGGGCACATAGGCGATCCCCTGCCCCGCCAACTCGTCGACCAGCGCATCGTCCTCGCGCTGCACCAGGTTGTACTGGTTCTGGACACAGACGATCGGGGTGATGCGCCCCGCCTCCGCCACCTGGGCCGAGGTCGCGTTGCTCAAGCCCACATGGCGGACCAGCCCGCGGCGCTGCAGCTCCGCCAGTGCCGTCACCTGCCTCTCGATCGATCCTTCGCTGGGAGCATGGATGTCGCCCATGATCCGGACATTGACGACGTCCACCACGTCGAGGCCGAGATTGCGCAGGTTGTCGAGGACGCCGCGCTCCAGCTCGGCCGGCTCCTGCGCCGGCAGCCAGGAACCGTCGCCGCCGCGGACCGCGCCGACCTTGGTGACGATCGTCAGGGTGTCCGGATAGGGGTGCAGCGCCTCGCGGATGATCTGGTTGGTGACATGCGGCCCGTAGAAGTCGCTGGTGTCGATGTGGTCGACGCCGGCTTCCACCGCCTCGCGCAGCACGGCGATGGCGGCGGCGCGGTCCCTCGGCGGCCCGAACACGCCGGGGCCGGCCAGCTGCATGGCGCCATAGCCCATGCGGTTCACGGGACGGTCGGCGAACGGGAATGTGCCCGCGGCGGAAAGGATCGGCATATCGGGGTTCTCCTCGAGTGGCGATCCCCGATATGGCGGCGATGGTACTGTTGGATAATGCCGCTCAATCTGCACAGGCTGTTGGAAATAGCGAACAATGGCCCTGGAGCGGCGCCGACCTCACATCGGCGGCATCTTCTCGAACTGCGGCAGGGCCTCGTCGATCCGGTCCCAGGCGTGGCCGCGGATGCGGTAGGTCACGACCTGCGGCTTGAACCGGCCCGGATCGTCGAGGCTGGCGGCGTGCACGGTGAAGAAGTCGGGCTTGGCCGCGGAGGTCAGGTAGACCGGCGATCCGCAGGTGGGGCAGAAGGCGTGGCTCTTCACATTGCCGTTGTCGGCGACGATGTCCCAGCGCGTGGCCTCGCCGTGCAGCTTCTTCACCGCGGCGCTCAGGAAGGTCAGGTAAGAGCCGTGGCCGGTGCCGCTGCGCAGCTGGCAGTCGCGGCACTGGCAGTCGTTCATGAACACCGGCTCGGCCGCAATCTCGTAGCGGATCGCGCCGCAGGCGCATCCGCCGGTCCAGGGCTCGCTCACCTCCTCCTCCCGTGACGGCCCGCCCTCATCGGCGATGGCACCGATGCTCGCGACAACCTTCTTCCAGCCTTCGCCGAAGGTGGCGAAGGCGGAGTCGTTCCTCGAGGGGACGAAGCCGGAATGCACCAGGCGAAGGCGCGTCCCGGTTTCCGTTGCGGCGAGCGTCCAGGTGACCACCGTGTCCAGCCGCGAGCCGTATCCGGCGTTCCCCTCGTGCCCGCCGGTCCAGCTATGGACGAGGCGTGCGTTCGGGATCACCTCCAGCACTTGGCAATGGATGACGCCGTCCCAGGCGCCGGCCGGCGTCGTCTGGAAGGTGAAGCGCTGGCCCTCCACCGACTCGAACCCCGTCGGCACCATCATCCAGCGGCCGATCAGCTCGCTGGTGGTCAGCATCCGCCAGATCGTCTCCGGCGGATGCCGGAAGTCGGTGTCCACCACGATGTCCCGCGTGCCGGATCCCGGCGTGATATCGTTCATGATCGATCTCCTTCAGGGGGTTCAGAGGTCAGCGAGCCGCTGGATCGCGGCCGGCGATCAGCCTCAGCCAGGGCGCCGCGTGGAAGACGCTCATCAGCAGGTACATCGGCACCATTCCGCCCAGCGGCGACAGGCCCGCGGCCGCGCAGAGGACATCCGGCTCGCCGCCGGATACGCCGGTGACCAGCGCCATGACGGCGAAGGTGGGCGTGGCGGCGAGGTGCAGCCAACCGGCCGCGCCGAGCGCCGCCAGCCTGTCCTCGCGGGTTCCGGTCAGGTGTTCCGTCGTCATTCTTCGCTCCCTCAAGCGCCGTCCGTTCTCGACAGGGCGCGCCGGTTGGTGCTCGTGGGGTAGAGTGGTGCCGGGGATCGAAATGCGGGGAGTGACAAGTGTGACGGGATTCCGATGGACTCGCTGATCACGGCGGCCGGGCGCGCCCTCGCCGCGGGCGATCCTCTCGGCGCCCTGAACCGGGTCGCGCTGCGCGACGACGCCCCGGCGCTGGCGCTGCGCGGCATCGCCATGGCGCAGCTGGGCGACCTCGCTCGGGCCAAGGTCCTGCTGCGCCGGGCGGGGCGCGCCTTCGGGGCGAAGGAGGCGGTGGCCCGTGCCCGCTGCATCGTCGCCGAGGCCGAGGTCGCGCTGGCCTCGCGCGACCTGGGCTGGCCGCCGAAGGCGCTGGAGGCGGCGCGGGCGACGCTGGACGCGCATGGCGACCGTCTGAACGCCGCCCATGCGCGCACCCTCGCGATCCGCCGCCTGCTGCTGATCGGGCGGCTCGACGAGGCCGAGCAGGCGCTCGCCGAGCTCGACCCCTCCCCCTTGCCGCCGGCCTGGCGCACCGCCCATGAGCTGGTGGTCGCCGGGATTGCGATGCGGCGCCTGCGGACCGGGCCGGCGCGCGCCGCGCTGGACCGGGCCGGCCACGCCGTCCGCCTCGCCCGGATCCCGGCGCTGGCGGCAGAGGTCGAGAGCGCGTCCCGCATGCTGGACACGCCGGCGGCGCGCCTGATCGCGCGCGGCGAAGAACGCCCGCTGCTGCTGGCCGAGGTCGAGGCCCTGCTGCAATCGCCGGCGCTGGTGGTGGATGCCTGCCGCCATGCTGTCAGCGAGGCCGGCACCGTGGTGCCGCTGGCCCGGCGCCCGGTGCTGTTCGCGCTGGCCCGCGCTTTGGCCGAGGCCTGGCCCGGCGACGCGCCGCGGGGCGTGCTGCTGCAGCGGGCCTTCGGCGCGAGATTCGCCGATGACTCGCATCGGGCGCGGCTGCGGGTCGAGATCGGGCGGTTGCGCGCGGCGCTGCGGCCGCTGGCGGAATTGCACGCCACGGCGCGCGGCTTCGCCCTGGTGCCGCGCCACGGCCGCGAGGTGGTGGTTCTGGCCCGGCCGGTCGAGGAGCGGCATGCGGTGGTGCTGGCCTTCCTGGCCGACGGCGAATCCTGGTCCAGCTCGGCCCTGGCGTTGGCCCTGGGCGCCAGCCAGCGCACGGTGCAGCGGGCGCTCGACGCGCTGGCGGAGGCGGGCAAGGTGCAGTTCTTCGGCCAGGGCCGGGCGCGCCGCTGGGTGACCCCGCCCCTGCCCGGTTTCACGACCGCCTTGTTACTCCCGGCCCCGCTGCCCGACGGCTAGGGTGGACCCTATGAAACGATCAAGGAAGCGATCCATGGCTGACATCATCCGCGAATACGGGCCGTTCCCGGGCATCGACGAGGTGGCCGGCGTCACCTATGACGGCGAGCACGTCTGGTTCGCGTCCGGCGACAAGCTCAACGCCCTCGACCCGAAGAGCGGCAAGACAGTGCGCTCGCTCGACGTGGCGGCGCATGCGGGCACGGCCTTCGACGGCCGGCACCTGTTCCAGATCGCCGAGAGCCGGATCCAGAAGATCGACCCGGAGACCGGCCGCGTGCTGGCCACCATTCCGGCGCCCGGCGGCGGCCAGGATTCCGGCCTCGCCTGGGGCGAGGGCACGCTGTGGGTCGGGCAGTACCGGGACCGCAAGATCCACCAGGTCGACCCCGAGACCGGCGAGGTGCTGCGCACCATCGACTCTAACCGCCACGTCACCGGGGTGAGCTGGGTCGACGGCGAGCTGTGGCATGCCACCTGGGAGGCCGATGAGAGCGAGCTGCGGCGGATCGACCCGCAGTCGGGCGAGGTGCTGGAGAGCCTGGAGCTGCCGGCCGGGGTGAACGTTTCAGGCCTCGAATCCGACGGCGCCGACCAGTTCTTCTGCGGCGGCGGCAAGACCGGCAAGGTCCGGGCGGTGCGCCGGCCCAAGCGGGGTGGGTGAGCGCACCGCCTTGCGGCTTCCGCGTACTCTGGATATAAGTCTGGATATACAGCGGAGCCTGAGATGAGCAAGCCTTCCCAACGGCGCGCCGTCACGAATTTCCGGAATCGGCTCGCCGAAAAAGGGTTGGTCCGGTTCGAGGTGACGGGCCGGGACGCCGATCGCGACCTGGTTCGAACCCTGGCCCGACGGCTTGCCGAAGGCGGGCCGGGTTCCGATCGCCTCCGAGCCGTCGTCAATCAGGCGGTTGCAGGCGAGCCGCCCAGGAAAGGCGGCATCCTCCGGGCGCTCATGGCATCGCCGCTCATCGGCTCCGAACTCGACCTGACCCGTCCGCGCGAGGAAGGACGGAAGGTCGACCTCTGATGCGCTATCTGCTCGACACCAACATCATCAGCAACTTCACCAAGCCAGCCCCGTCACAATCGCTGATCGCGTGGATGGCCGAGCAGTCGGATGACGATCTCTTCATCGCCTCTCTGACCCTGGCCGAAATCCGCAGGGGCGTGCTGGAAAAGCCGGCCGGCAAGAGGCGCGACCAGCTTGATGCCTGGTTCTCGGGCCCGCACGGGCCTCAAGCCCTGTTCGCAGGCCGGGTGCTCCCCTTCGACGACCAGGCCGGGCTCGTCTGGGCGCGGCTGATGGCGGATGGCAAGGCGAACGGCCGTCCCCGCAGCGGCCTGGACACCATCATCGCGGCGATCGCCGAAGCCAACGACTGCACTGTCGTCACCGACAACGAGCGCGACTTCGAGGGCATCCCGGTCATCAATCCGGTCCGCGGACCGACGTGATGGGGGCCGCCCTCACTCCCACTCGATCGTCCCCGGCGGCTTCGAGGTGATGTCGTAGACGACGCGGTTGATGCCGCGGACCTCGTTGACGATGCGGGTCGAGACCCCGCCCAGGAACTCGTGGTCGAAGGGATAGTAGTCGGCGGTCATGCCGTCGGTCGAGGCCGCGGCCTGCAGTGCACAGACACGGTCGCAGGTGCGGCCGTCGTCCATCACGCCCACTGTGCGCCGCGGCAGCAGCGCCACAATGCACACGCTTGACCGACCACTCGCCGAAGCCGGACCCTGCTCGGCATACCGACGCGATTCTTGATCTGATCCAGTCTATCCGTCGTCGCCGCGACGTGCTGTGGCGCGGCAGGAACATCGGTCGCTTTGTGCGGCTCCGGGAACCGGCGCATCACGGCGCCTGTCGTCTTTGGGCATCCCAAGCTCGCTGAACGGGGATCCCGCCGCCCTTTCACCCGCACGAAAGGAAACAACGATGAGCGATATCGACAGCAAGGAGTTCGTTCTTGCGGGGGTGGTCATGAAGCGCCTGCTGTCCGGAGAACAGACCGCGGGGCAGTTCTGCCTCTTCGAAAACCGAAGCGGCGGAAACACGAGGACGCCGATCCACGTCCACGCCAGGGACGACGAGACGGTTCACGTCATCGAAGGCGAGCTGACTGCGGTGATCGACGGCCAACCCCGACGCCTGGCTGCAGGCGAGAGCATCTTCCTGCCGCGCGGCATTCCGCACCAGTTGATGAACATGAGCGGCAGTCCTGGCCGATGCATCCTGATCGGGACCCCCGCTCTGTTCGACCGGTTTCTCGAGGAAGGTGGCCACGAACTTCAACCGGGCGAAGTCGTGGGACCGCCGACACCGGAGGAGATCGAGCGTCTCCGCGAGGCTTCGCCAAGGTTCGGCATCACTTTGCTCCCGGATTGGCCGCCGCCCAGGTGACGCGGACGTCGCGCCGGCGGCGATCTTACGATCAGCCTTCCGCCCATCTCAGCAAGCGTCGAATGGGCTCCAGCTTTTCCTCGGGCAAGCCGGCAAGGCTGCTTTCATCCAGGTAGCCTTCGCGGATGGCGGCAGCGAAGACGAAGGTGAGCTGCGAATACCGGTAGTCGAACAGGGTGTCGATATGCTTGCGTTTCCGACGCAGATACTCTTCGAGATCCCACATCTCGGATGGCGTTGCCACCTGAGCGGCCTTGGCCTTGAACTCGGCCAGGATTTTCGCGAGCGCCACGGCGAGCGCCGCTTCGTAGGCGCGGCGCGCGACCTTCTTTTCAGACGGAGACCATTTGATGTCGTGCATGAGCGTGGCCCTCCATTCGTTCGAAGCCCAATCACCAAAGCCCGCCTATCGGCTCCCCCCGGCCGTCCCCTCACTCCCGCTCGATTGTTCTGAAGCATCATAACGCATTGATCCATCAAGGAAAATCGTTCCCCTGACGACGAAGAACCGTACTATTTTCCTCGGAGTTCTCCGCAACAGCGGCGTCTCCAGCCTGCCAAAAAAAGACCGGCAGCGATGGTGAAGTCCGTCGCCGTCAGTAGTGTGGCCCTCGCGCCGGTTGCGATACGGCGCAACATTCGCGGATTGAACGACGCCGCTTCAAGCGATCGCAGCTCGGCTTTCGACCGGATTACGGCAAGCGTCGCCGGCGACCTGCCGGGCGTCAGTCGCGCGATATGGACAGCCCCGCGAGAAGCGGAGCGTACGCGGCGAGCCTGCGGGATACGAACTCCGTGAAGAGCCGCACGCGCTTCGTCTTGCGTGTCTCCCCCTGCGTGAGAAGCCAGAGCGTTCCATGCATGTGCAGGTCGGTGCCCGGCACCCTTGCCAGGAGGGGATCGGCATCTCCGACGAAGCACGGCAGTGTCGTCATCCCGAGCCCTTGCCGTACTGCAACGATCTGCGCCTCGCCGTCCGTGGTCCTGAACGGAACCCCTGTGATACGAACCTCGCCCTCGCGGGCCCAGTCCGGGATCCCATGCATGCTTATGACGATCCACCGGATGGGATCCGGCGCACCCGCACGCCACGCGGCTAGTCGATCGCGGGACATGTAGACGCCGCCGAACAGCTCCGGTCCCTTCAGGCCGTGAAGATTGAGCGGCAGGGTTTTGCGGTCGTAGACGACGCGGATCGCGACATCGGCCTCTCGGTTGGTCAGATTTGCCAGCTCGCCGGACGACAGGATTTCCATCTCGATGTCCGGATGCAGACGCGCGAAATCGGCGAAATCCGGCATGAGCAGGTGTGTCGCGAGGGGCGGCGCCAGCGTCACCCGCAGAAGCCCGCGCACGCTCTGGTCGCGCCCGAAGACGCGCGTCTCCAGCTGGTGCGACGACGCCTCCATCTGGTTCGCAAGCTCGAGGACCTCCTCGCCCGCAGCCGTCAGGCGGTAGCCCGAAGGCAGCTTTCCGAACATCTGCGCGCCCAGGCGTTCCTCGAGCTGGGCGATGCGTCGCAGCACGGTCGAGTGGTTCACACCGAGGCGCCCGGCGGCAGCCCGCACCGAGCCTCCGCGCGCGACGGCAAGAAAGTAGCGAACGTCATCCCAGTCGATCATGGTGCATTCCGGCACCGCGCGGTGCGCCTTCCAAAGCCCGTATCTAACACATCGCACAGCAGCACGGGCGGTCATCATAGCTCATGCCGAACGGCGTGGCCCGATTTCCGAACGGCGGACACCGATCGTCGCGGCTGGCGTCAGCCGTCCAGCCGGATCGATTTCGCACCACCGATGTGCGCGCTTCCGCACTCAACGCCTGACGCCGACGGACCCATTTCGAGGGTCTCGGGGACATCCCCGATCGGCAAAGACGGAGTTTGAAGGAAGTCATGGGAAAGCTTGAGGGTAAGATTGCCGTCATCACCGGCGGATCGAGCGGCATGGCGCTGGCGAGCGCCAGGCGGTTCGTTGAAGAAGGCGCCTATGTCTTCATCACGGGCCGGAGACAGGAGGCGCTGGACGAGGCCGTCAGGCTGATCGGCCGGAACGTGACCGGCGTGCGCGGCGACGCGGCCAATCTCGACGACCTCGACCGCCTGTTCGACACGGTCAAGCGGGAAAAGGGCAGGATCGACGTCCTGTACGCGAGCGCCGGCACGGGCGAAGGCGTCCCACTGGGCGAGATTACCGAGCAGCATTTCGATGCGATCTTCAACCTGAATGCGCGCGGCACGCTGTTTACGGTTCAGAAGGCGTTGCCGCTGTTCAACGATGGCGGATCGATCTTCATGACCGGGTCGGTTGCTTCGATCAAAGGCTTTCCTGGTTACAGCGTGTATGCGGCGAGCAAGGCGACATTGCACGCATTCGCACGCGGTTGGCTCAACGAACTCAAGGGCAGGAATATCCGGGTGAACGTGCTGCACCCGGGGCCGATCGCCACACCGATGCAGGACCAGGTTCTCACCGAGGAGGCGAAGCAAATGTTCGAATCCCTGATCCCGCGGGGAAAGATGGGTCGTTCTGAGGAAATTGCGGCGGTCGCGCTGTTTCTTGCTTCAGACGATTCGAGCTTCGTGAACGGGGTGGAGTTGTCTGTCGACGGCGGCTTCTCGGCCATCTGAATTCGCGCCGGGTCGCGGGAAGCGGCTGACCGGCGGGAACCAGCATGTCCATGGTGGAACGACTTCCGCGCTGAACGCGCGCGGAAGTCGTTCACGGCGGGATGCCTGCACGAAGGTCGCCACGCAGCGAAACGGATAACCCAGCGCCGTGGAAGGCCGGGGACTCAATATCGACACGGATCGGAGAAGCATTATGAGCTACGCGATTGTAGGATTCGGTAAGATAGGCCAGGCTCTCGCCCACGCCTTCGCCCGCAAAAGCATCGACGTGACCGTCGCGAGCCGCCGGCCGCCCGAGGCGTTGGCGCCGCAGGCTCGGGCGATTGGCCCCACGGTCGTCGCCAAGTCGCTGCGGGATGCACTCGAGGCCGACACGATCATCTTGGCGGTCCCGTTCTGGGAGCACCGCGAGGTTGCGAAGGCCCTGCCGGGCTGGGAAGGCAAGACGGTCATCGACGCGACGAACGCGTTGGTTCCCCCTGAGGAGCTGGACGGTCTCCCGTCCTCCGCCTTCGTCGCGAAGGCGTTCACCGGCGCCAAGTTCGTGAAAGGGTTCAATCACCTGGTTGCGGCCACCCTGGCTGCCGATCCGATCGTCCAGGGCGGACACCGGGTCGTCTTTCTGTCGAGCGACGACGAGGACGCGACCGCTCCCGTGGCGGCCTTGGCCAAACAACTCGGGTTCGCACCCGTCGAGCTGGGAAAGCTCGACGAGGGTGGCGCGCTGGTGCATGCACGCGGCCGCATCTGGGGCCAGCTCATCTTCCAGGATTTGTTCAAGAAGGAGCAGTAATCGATCTACGACCGTGTGATTTGGCCCGAGGAGTTGCCGATCCGATTGGCAGTCCGAATATACCGTCAGCACCTCTATCCAAAATTGCGCCCACAATCGAGCATTGCCTCTACAAACCGGCCGGGAGGTGCCGCGCTCTGATTCGATGTGCGTACCGGCAGACATCACACCGCCACGCCCTGCACGGCTGCGGCGAGGGGATCGAGCGCCTGCATGGCGTCTTCACCGGGGCGAAGCGCAGCCGCAGCTAGATTCTCTTCAAGACGCTTGCGTTTGCGTGTGCCCGGAATGGGCACGCAAGCCACTCCCATGTCGGCCGCGCGCGCATAGAGCCAGGCCAGCGCGAGTTGCGCCGGTGTAACGCTCATGCCGGCAGCCATCGACTCGATCCGTTCGACAAGCCGCGCATTGGCATCCCGATTCTCCGCCGAGAACCGTGGGAAATTCTGGCGGGCATCATCGGCTCCCAGCGCCGCGCCAAAGGTCCGGCCCGTCAACATGCCGCGACCAAGCGGCGAGTAGGGCACGACCGTCACACCCAGTTCGACGGCGGCCGGGATCACATCGGGTTCGATATCGCGCGTGAAGATCGACCATTCGGATTGCAGCGCCGCGATCGGGTGCACCGCATGCGCCGTTCGCAATTCATCCGCGCTGACCGCGCAGAGCCCGAGCGAGCGAACCTTGCCCTCCTCGACGAAGCGCGCCATCGCGCCGACGCTGTCCTCCAGCGGCACGCCGGGATCGCGGCGGTGCATATAATAGAGATCGATCGTGTCGACGCCGAGCCTCTTGAGCGATCGCTCGAGCGCCCCGCGAATGAATGCGGGCCGATTGTCGAGGCTCCAGTCATCGGGTCGCTCGACCGATCGGGCATAGCCGAACTTGGTGGCGATCACCACGCGATCCCGATGCGCGCGCACGAAGGGCGCCAGAAACGCCTCGTTGGCGCCCATGCCATACATGTCGGCGGTGTCGAACAACGTGACGCCCAGTTCCAGCGCACGCTCCAGCGTCGCGCGCGATTCGACCTCGTCGGTCTCACCATAAAATTCGCTCATGCCCATGCAGCCAAGACCCTGGAGGCCGATGAGAGGGCCGTCCGATCCGAGTTGAACCCGCGGTACGGGGGAAGAAAGGCCGGTCATTTTGTATCTCCAATTTCTGACAGGCCAGCCCTATAACTGTGGACCTTAGTCCATGGTCAAGAGCTTCTACGATGTTGATTTCGGAATTTTCCAGGGAGACGGGTCTGTCGCCCGACACGATCCGCTTCTACGTGCGCAAAGGGCTGTTGAGCCCCGCCCGCAACGGCAAGGGCGGCAGGAATCCCTATCAGCTTTTCGGGCCGCAGGACGTCACGGCGGCGCGAATGATCGTGCTGCAGCAGTCGCTAGGCTATTCCTTGCGGGAAATCGCTGCGCTCAACGGGCAGTACCGCGCAGGCGCGCATTCCCCCGAACAAACGGCCGCCGTTTTGCGCGCGCAGATCGCGAAACTAGAAGGAAAGCGCGCCGAACTTGAGTCCGCATTGGCCTTTCTCGGCAGAAAGCTGAAATGGGTGGAGGCCGGGCAACGCGAAGATGGCCCGAATTGGCGTGACTATCTCTGCTAATAAACGACCGGCCATTCTTGCCCATTTACAGGCTGGCGCGCACTATCGCCTAAACATCCCTACGCGCGCAAAGCCACCGTATATTTCCAAGAATGCGAATGACGGCTTTTCCCCATATACGGAAGTTATTCGGGATCTATCGAGACGTCGGAACGGCCGATGCTACGACACTATATCCCGCAGCATCCGAAACTACGCCCCCTTCACTCCCACTCGATTGTCTAAATCTAGTTAGGCCATTGATATAGCTAGGCTTTTTATTCATTGCCGCGCAAGAAGCCGACCCATGGGCCGTCAAAACGTTACAGTCTTGATTTCAAAGGGAAAAATAGCACGAAAATTTTTTGCGCGGTTTCGGCATCTATCGAAGTCGATCGCCTTTCCGGACCCACTTTGGGCAACTCAATTGGGTTTCACAGCGAACGAAGAAAGTACCGTCACCAACTTTCATAGCACAGCGCGCGCCACAACGCGACCCGCCGCGGCAGCGTCATCCAAGCGCCATCCCTGATTGTGTCCCAGGGAGTGGTGTAGCTCGACGGAGCAAGGCCGCTCGCGAAGCGCTCCCCATAGCGCCGAAGCGAGCGAGCGGCGTTACAGCGGTCATTGGCGATTTTCCGGTTAGGGTCGGTTTGCCGACACAACCTGGACCGAGTAATCACCAATGACCGACGAAATGCAGCTTCGTACGCTGGTTGAGAAGAACCCTGACACCGATCTGTTGGGGGCTAGGCTGCGTCGGTGCCCTCGGCAGGTGCCTCCGTGACCACACGTTTGCGGCCGGAGGTCTTGGCGAGGTAGAGCGCCCGGTCCGCCCGCTCAATCACGTTGGCTACGTCAGGTCGTCCTGTGGCCATGGCAAGTCCCACAGATGCGGTTACGCTGACGATCTTCTTGCCACGGGCCTCTATCGCACCACCGCTGATCTGCTGGCGTAGGCGCTCCGCCAACAGGAACGCGTTGCCAAGATCGGTTTCGCGCAGCAACACCACAAACTCCTCGCCCCCAAAACGCGCGACATTGTCGACCGTCCTGACTTCGGCCTGGACGAGTGATCCGCTACTCGGCCCATGCCGCGATCCGTTCCGCGATCGCCTCGGGGGCCTCGATGTGCAGGAAGTGACCGACGTTGGGGACGACCTCCATCGCGCGCCGGGCGGCGAACCGATATCGGTCATCGACCTGCGCAGGGAGGATGCAGCCGTCGTTGGCACCGTGAAGCTGCAACATGGGCACCGTGATCGGCCGAGACATGCGGCGCGTCGCCCCAAGCATGCCGGGTCGCAGCATCGCCCGGTAGTACTTTAGAGGCGCGGGCATGCTCGCCCGCAGGTGCTCGTGTAGCTCCGCCTTGAGAGCAGGATCGAGCGAGAAGCCGGGCGACCACTGACGCCAGAGGCGGTCGATGAAGGCGAGATTGCGGGCGGTGGCGATCCAGCCGCTTCCCGGCAGTTGAAAGAGCCCCATGTACGAGCTCCGGCGCAGCTGAGCGGGGTGCGTCAGCCGGCTCATGAAGGTGAGTGGGTGAGGGATTGCGAGCGCGACCGCGCGTTCGATCCGCTCCGGCGCGGTGACGCAGGCATCATATGTGATCAGGGCGCCCCAGTCGTGGCCAATCAACTCCACGGGTCGCCCAGGAGACCAGCGGTCGATCAGCGCGAGCACGTCGCTGGTGAGGGATGCGAAGTCGAACGGCCCTGCGGTCGGGGACGGCGCGTAACCGCGAAGCCAGGGTGCGACGACGTGACGTCCGCGGCGGCCGAGCTCGGCAAGGAAGGGCATCGCGGTCGGCGGATGGTCCGGGAAGCCGTGCAGGACGAGCGTCGGTTGACCATCGGGATCACCACCCTGCAGCGCGTGAAAAGTGCCGTGTGGCAGGTCGAAGGTGACGTGTTCGAACTCCATGTGCGTCAGGCTTCTCCAAGAGCGGTCGGACGAGAGACGCTGATGCTGGCTTCGGCGTCTCTGGTTTGGGGCATGTGCGTCTTTTCAGGCGCCGGGTATACTGCGGGGTCAGCCGGCCAGTCGGTTTTCCGTGACACCGGCCCGCAACCTTCGGAGTGTGATAGTTCGCGGCAAGGAAGCCGGTGCTGGTTTATCAGAAGGCCTCGCAGGCGGCAGCGGCGGAATAGTCAGAGCCAGCGGCGAACCTCGGCCTTGTAGCGGCGGTAGTCGTCGCCGAACTTCGCTTCGAGATAGCGCTCCTCGCGGGCGATCACCTGCGTCTGGATCGCGATCAGCACCAACGGGAGCAAGGCGAAGGCGATCGGCCCGTCGAAGCCGATCGCAAGGCCGGCATAGATAAGCGCCATGCCGAGATACATGGGATTGCGGGTCCACCGATAAGGACCGGTCGTTGCGATGAGGGTCGTTGGCTGCGACGGCGGAACGTTGGTGCCCAGCCGCCGGAACAGCCCCGCCGCCGCAAGCATCATCGCCGCGCCGGCAACGAACAGCAGCGCGCCCGTCGCGACCAGCAACCGCCAGTCGATGCCGAAAGAGCGCAGGGTGACGAACCGCTCCGCCGCCAGCCCCAACAGCAGCGCTCCCAGATAGACGAAGGGCGGAGGGAAGCGCACACCCGCGCTGTCCGGTTCGACGGCCATGCTCATCTCCAATCTGTGCTCTCAAACCAGCATCGACTGCTGGGCGAAGATACCCGCCATCGCGCCTTGCCATGATGCCGTGGTGACCGAGGGCATGAGGGGGTTGGCGAGGTCGCCGGCGGCGTAGATGCCGGGCATGCTGGTTTCGCGGCGCTCGTCGACCTTGATGGCGATGCCGAGGGGCGTATCGACCGTGGCGAGACCCAGTGATTCATGCAGGCTTGCGGACGGCTTGTTGCGCGGATGCGCGAACAGGATGTCGACCGCGACATCGGAGCCGGTATCGAGCTTGACGGTGGCGCTATGGCCCCCGTGATGGGCGATCCCGGTGATCCGGCCATCGACGACAGGTATGTTGCGACGCGCCAGATCGGCCCGGATATCGGGCGGAATGTCGTGACCATCGGCGAAGAGCGTCAACCTGTCGGTCCAATCGTGGAACAGCCTGACCTGATTGTGCGACTGCGGGCCGGACCAGACGAGGCCCCAATGCTGGCCGGCGACTTCAAAGCCGTCGCAATAGGGGCAGGGCACGATGGAGGTGCCCCAGCCTTCGGCAAAGCCCGGAACATCAGGCATCTGATCGGCGACGCCATAGCTCAGGATCAGGCGGCGCGCCCCAAGGCTTTCGCCATCGCCAGTGAGGACGGAGAAATCGTCGATGGTGCCGGAGACGCTGTCGGCCCGGGCACTGACCAGCCTGATCGTGGGATAGCGCGCCAGCTGCTGCCGCGCCTCGGCCAGGATGTCCAGCGGCGGCTTGTGATCGTGGCCGAGCAGGCCATGCGAATGGCCGGCGAAGCGGTTGCGCGGCAGGCCGGTATCGAGAACGGTGACCTTGCGGCGGGCACGGCCGAGCTGCAGGGCGCCGGCGAGACCGGCAAAGCTGCCGCCGATGATGATGACGTCATCCATGGTGATGGGCTCCGTGTTGTGGATGGAGGGGGTTGGGCTGGGCCTGGCGCGCAATATCGTCCGGCGATACGCGCTCGAGACGGGCAGCGAGCAGGGCTTCGGCATCGGCGAGAAAGTCGCCCATCACTGTGTTGACCGGCCGGACAATGCCGCATTCGATATCGCCGGGCGGCCCGGGGAAACTTGATCTGGAGGACGGTTGAAATCCACCCATCGGCTTGCACATTTCAGATACTGCATGGTATCGTAATGCAAGGATTAGGATACTGTCAAGGACTGGAATTGTCGTGACCGAAAACAGCCAGGGCCGGCGCGGCCGGCCCGCCAACCAGGCGCTTGGCCAAACGATAGTCGACGCCGCGTGCGAACTCTTTGTGGAATTGGGTTTTCAAGCGACGACCTTGGACAAGGTCGCCCAGCGGGCGAAGATATCCAAGCTCAGCATCTATCGGCACTTCGAGAACAAGGAGGCGCTGTTCAGCGCGGCCATCGCGGCCCGCTGCCATCAGTTCGCACCACAGGCCCTTATTGAAGGCGTCGACGGTTCGGCCGAAGATCAGCTCATGGCGGTGGGATCATCCCTGCTTCGCACGCTGTTGAGCCCGGAGGTCCGCAGTGTCGAAGCCATGGTCATGGCCGACAAGACCAATCAAAAGTCGTTAAGCAGGCTCCATTACGAAGCCGGCCCCGCCCATGTCATCGCCCAAATCGAGGCCCTGTTGCGCCAGTTGCACGCGAAGGCGGTTCTGAACGTGCCCGATCCTCGCCGGTCCGCCCGCTTGTTTGCCGCGCTTTTCAAAGGATCCGATCTCCTGATTATCGCACGCTTCGATCAGGCGAGAGCAGAGGACGACAACGAAATCGAATCCTATTGCCGGTCGGCCGTCGCCATGTTCATCGCCGCGCACGGTGGCAACGACCACGCGGGCGGATAAGCATTTGATTGCTCCGGGCAGCTTGGCCGGGACCGTCGTCCAGGCGCTTCGTCATATTGGGCCGGCGCGCCCGGCCGAGCTTGCACAGATCGCGGCACCTCATCTTTCTCCCAACGATAAAAAGACGCTCGCATCTACCGCGGTCCAAGCTCCCGCCTGGATGCGGTCGACGCTTCTCTCCATCGCAGATCCGGCAGCAGTCGGGACAACATTTGATAGGTGATACGACGGTGCCATCCGACGATATGCGATCGGGTCCGGAACATCGATCGGTACCGCAGCCAAAGCTGAAACTATGTATGTCGATAACTAAAGTACCGTCAGCGCGAAAATGTCATGCTACCGGCATTTTCGTTATATATTTCAAAGTGTTGACACAGAAAAGTACCGTCAGACCCTAAAAACGAATGACGGTACCTTTTAGAATGCTCTGTCGGATACGAAAAGCACCGTCAAAAGTACCGTCAGAGTGATCTGCTACAAGCTTCTTCACTCGAGATCGCATTCCACCTTGGTGACACTGCTTTCCGAAGATGGCGACGGTCATTGAAAATGCCGGACCGGTTCAGGCTGGAGCCTTATGCTGCTGTGAGAGCTTTGCCAGGCGGCGGCCGCCGAAACGCAGCACCAACCTGCGCAGGACGTAGAAGAACCCGTTGGACGGAACGAAGAGCTGGGCCTTCAGCTTCACAAGACGACGATTCTTCTTGATGATCGGCCTCAGCCTGGTTTCGTAGCTGGCAAGCGCGGCCTTCAGGTCGTCGCCTGCCGCGGCAAGGGCCTGGCCGAGTTCGTAGCCGCCAAGGAGGGCGGCGTTCGCACCCATTCCGGAATAGAGGGTGAGGCACCAGGCCGAGTCCCCGACCATCACGACGCGCCCCTTCGACCATTCGGGCATGTGGACCAAGTTCACGGAATCGAAGAGGTAGTCCTTCGCGTGTTCGAGGTCACGCAGCGCCTCATCGACGACGCCGCTCGTGTCCATCCCCTTATAGACCTCGCGGAGAACCTCGACAGGCGTCTTCTTGAACTGGGCGTCGACGTCGTCGGTGCGGTAGGTAAAGAGGGCCGTGGGCGTGTGGTCCTGCAGTGGGAAGATCCACAGCGACCGCTTGCCCTCGTTGAGGATGATGCCGTCCCGCTGGCGAAAGGTCTCCACCGCGCCACCGAGCTGGTAGGCGCAGATGATCGTGCCGAGCGGATGCATGAACTTGTCATGGGGACCGAACACGAGTTTGCGGACCGTGGAGCGCATCCCGTCGGCACCAATCACGAGATCGAACTGTTCGTCTGTTGTCTCTCCGTCGTGCGTTTGAAGTCGCACAACTGCGGCATTCCCGAGGTCTTCGATGCTGACGGGCGACGTACCGAAACGGATTTCCACGTCTTCCTGCACCGACTGCCACAGCGCCTCCTCGATGTCTCCCCGCAGAAGCGTCGCCGGCTTCGTCGGCTGGTCTGCGAAACCGGCGACGCGCACGCGGCTGCCATCCGCCGTCAGGTGCCAGTTCTGGGAGTCCTCCGGCGTCCGGACATGGATGTGTTCCATGATTCCAAGCTTGCGCGCGGCGTCCTTGCCGACATCGTTCAGGCCGATGAAGTAGCCCCCGGTGCGTCGCTCCGGCGCACGCTCGACGATGATCGGCGTCCAGCCGTTCTTCTTGAGAGAGATCGCCGAAGCCATTCCGGCTATGCCGAGGCCTACGATCAGTACGCGACGTTCCATTTGGTGTTCCTTTTCTGATTAGGCTAGGGTTCAGTGCGCTGTCGCGATCTCTACGCCCGGCTTCGGGCGACGAAGGAGAAGGACGAGCGGGATGCTTGCGAGGATGGCGGCGCCCATCACCCAGAAGCAGTCGCCATAGGTCATCACCAGGGCGTTCTTCTCGATCAGGCTCGACAGTTGCGAGATCGCCCGCAGCTTGGCAGTCGCGGCATCGATCCCCTGGCTGACACCGTCGGCGGCAAGGCGTGCCTGGCCGAGCAGCGAGTTCGCCGTTACGGATTCGCGAATGGTGTCGGAATGGACCGCCGTCCGCTGGTCGATCAGGATTCCGCTCAAGGCCAGGCCGATCGAGCCGCCGAGATTGCGCGCCATGCTGTAGATGCCCGCGCCGTCAGCGGCATTCTCCCGACCGAGCGCCGCCATGGACACCTGGTTGAGCGGCATGGCCGCGAGGATCTGGCCGACGCCGCGCAGCAGTTGCGATACCGTGAACTCGGGCCCTGCGCTGTCGGGTCCGAGGCCGACGTCCACGAAACAGCTTGCGGCAAAGAAGACGAGCCCCAGGGCGACCATCAGCCGTGCATCCAGGCGACCCGTGATGCGAGGCAGAACCGGAACCAGGAGAAATACCGGAAGAGCCGAGAGCGCCATGACACTTCCGGCCTGCCGCGGGTTGTAGCCCGCAATGCCGCTGAGGAACTGCGGAACCAGGAAGGTTGCGGCATAGGTCGCCGCACCGACCACGAGAGCGATGAGCGTCGCACTGGCGAAGGCGCCGTTGCGCAGAAGCTGGAGCCTGATGACCGGATCCGCGCTCGTCTTCTGGGCCACCGCCAGAGCGATGAATCCCACCAGCGATGCGATGGTGAGATAGACGATGGTCGAGGATTCGAACCAGCGGTCGCGCTGTCCGTCTTCGAGCACCACCGTCAGGCAACTGAAGGCGACGGCCATCCCGAAGATCCCGAGCCAGTCGGCCTGCGCAAGCAGCTTCAGGTTCGGGCTGTGCCGCGGAAGTCCGACAAGTAGCAATGTGACGAGTGCCGCACCGACTGGAAGGTTCAAGAAGAAGCACCAGCGCCAGTTCACCTCTTCCGCGAGATAGCCGCCGATGATGGGGCCGAGCAGAGGCCCGAGAAGAATGATGACGCCGAATATGCTCATGCCGACCGGCATCTGCCTGACAGGCAGCCGCGTCCGGACGATGACCTGTGCGGTCGGGATCAGGGCGCCACCGAAGAAGCCCTGGCCGACGCGGCCGACGATCATCATAAAGAGACTGTCGGAAAGGCCGCAGACGATCGAGAAGAAGACGAAGGCGACGGTGGTGATCAGGAGAAGGGTGCGAAGGCCGAGCAGCCTGGTGAACCATGCCGTCAACGGAATCATGATCACTTCGGCTACGAGATATCCTGTGCCGATCCAGGTGCCTTCGGTGCCGCTCGCGCCGATCTCGCCCTGGATCTGCGGCAGAGCGGTGTTGGTGATGGAAATATCCAACGTCGCCATGAGCGCGCCGAGTGCCCCCGCGACGACCGCGATCCAGTCGGTGAGGGCGGCCGATTCCCGCGGGTTCGATGAAGACGGTTCGGCGCTCATCAGGACGACGCCATTCTGCTGGGGACGGGGGCGTTGGTGTCGACCGAGACCTCGATCGACATACCCGGCACCAACGCCGGGATGTTCCGGGCGTCGGCGCCGAGCCTGATGCGGACCGGCACACGCTGGACGATCTTGGTGAAATTGCCCGTGGCGTTCTCGGGAGGCAGAAGCGCGAACCGCGCTCCGGTTCCCGGCGAGAAGCTGTCCACCGTTCCTTTGATCTCCAAACCGGGATAGGCGTCGACGCGGATGGTCGCCGGCTGTCCGGGGCGCATGTCGCCGATCTGGGTCTCCTTGTAGTTGGCGACGAGATAGATCTGGTCGACCGGGACGACCGTCATGAGAAGCGTGCCCGCCTGTGCGAACTGGCCGAGCTGGACGGTCTTGTCTCCCACGCGGCCGTTGATCGGGCTGCGCACGACCGTCTCGCTCAGGTCCATCTGGGCCTGGCTGAGGCTTTCCTGCGCGGCGGCCAGTTGCGCGTGCGCGTGGTCGACCACCGCCCGGAGCGACGAGACCTGCTGGCGGGCTGCATCCACGACCGCCTTTTTCAGCCGGATGGTCGACTGCGCCTGGTTGAGCGTGCTCTGCTTTTCGTCGACCTGCTGCTGCGTCTGGACGCCTCGTGCCGCTAGAGGAGAAGTCCGATCCAGCTCCTTCTGCGCGAGATCGGCGTTCGCCTCGGCATTTTCCAGATCGGCCTGCGCCTGGGCGATCACCAGATCCTGCTGCTTCAGGTCGGCCTCGCTCTTTGCGACGTCGGCCTGCCGGGCGGCGACCGTCGCCTCGGCTTCGCGGACGGCCATTTCGTAGCGCCGAGGGTCGATCATCACGAGCGGCTGGCCAGTCACGACCTCCTGGTTGTCGTTCACGTAGATCTCCGCGACCTGACCTGCCACCTGAGGGGCCATCGAGACCTGGTCGGCGCGCAGGTACGCGTTGTCGGTGCTCTCGATGAAGCGTCCGGACACATACCAGTCATAGCCGTAGACGCCGCCGGCGACCGCGGCGACGCAAGCTGCTCCAAGCAGCGCGTATCGCAGCGTCCGCTTCTTGCGGGGGTTGGTCGCAGGCGGTTCGGCCGCAACTTTGTCCGTTGGGTTTGGGTCAAGTTTCCGCGGGGAGACGGTGCTGTCCATGATCTGAGGCCGATGCTGAATTATTCCATCTGGGAGAAATATGGCGATCGGTATAAATATGTCAATCGGAAGAAATTTTCCAAATGGAATATTTTATTTCGACGTGATACCGTTGGCCAACAGGAGATGACGATGACAAGCATGCGACGTCGCAATGCCGAAAGCGGCTACCCACGAGGCGAGGAGACACGGGCGAGGATCATCCAGACCGCGATCGCCCTGTTCGGCGAAAAGGGTTTCGCTGGCGTGTCCACCCGCGAGATCGCAGCCGCCGCCGAAGTGCCAGCTCCTTCTCTGCAATACTACTTCGAGAACAAGGAAGGGCTCTATCGCGCCTGCCTCGAAGACATTCAGGCGGCCGCGGTAGAGGCAGCGGGGCCCGCGCTTGCGAACGCCGAATCCCTGATCTCTGCGAAATCGAAGGATGTCGATAATCTGATCGACGCCTACTGCGGACTGCTCGACAGTCTGGCGGACTTCATGTTCGACACGCCAGACTCGGCCAGCCGCGCGCTTTTCGTCGCTCAGCAGCACGCTCCGACATCGTCCTCGAGGCCCGTTGCGGACAAGCCTCTCGGTCGTCGGATCAGGCAATGCTGCACCGGTCTGATCGCAGCGATCTCGCGCGGGAACCCGTCGTCGGAGGACCTGCAGGTACGTGCGGCTACGATCAACGGCCAGTTGCTGGTGGTTCACCTGACGCGCCACCTGATGTCCGAACTGATCGGGTGGGATGAGATGACCTCGGCCAGGTTGGGGGTCCTCAAGTCTACGATCCGGGCGCAGACGACGGTCATTCTCAAATCCTACCGCTGAAGTCCCGACAGACAGTCACGACTAGCGGCGATCGAAGCCGACGCGGACCGGTCCCCACGCCTCCAGCACGCACAACTAGAGACATCTCAATGCATTCATTCGCCTCCGTTCCTCCGGTTCGTTCAATGATGACCGCGCTGACGATGACGCTTGTCCTCGTGGGCTGCGCGTCGCGCCCGTCCGCATCCGCGCTCAGGCCAGTTCCGACGGCGGTCGCAGACGCGCAAAGCATCACCGTTCTAGGCGTCACGAACCGAAACAGGGATATTGAAACGGGAGGGTTCGGAAGCACGTGGGCCGGAAACGTCACATACGAGCGCTACCGCTTCTCCGTGCCACTGAATCGGAACGGACCTGCGATCTCCTACCCTTCTGGAAAACCGGATTCCCGTCGGGATTACGTGATGACCAGGCGTGAAGCACTCCCTCCCTCGCGTCTGGTGGAAGCGATCGCAAGTTCCCGCAACTGGGACGGCACGGCGGCGATATTCGTCCATGGCTACAACTACAGCTATCAGGAGGCGCTCTACCGGGCGGCCCAGATGGCCGCGGACGCGCAGCCGCTGGGAACGCCTGCCGTCTTCTCCTGGCCGTCCGCCGCAAGCGTCGCGGGCTACGTCGCTGACCGCGATGCGGTTCTCTATTCGCGTACGGAGCTTGCCCGGCTGGTTCAGACCCTCTCCGCATCCCCCAGGGTCAAGCGCGTCGTCCTCTTCGGCCACAGCCTTGGCGGCTTTCTGACCATGGAGGCCGTCAGACAGCTCAAGATGGAGGGGCGGGCAGACACGCTAGCCAAGCTGCAGGTCGTGCTCGCGGCGCCGGACATCGACATCGACGTGTTCCGCTCGCAGTTGCTCGACATCGGACCCATGAAGACGCCGATCACCCTTCTCGTGTCGAAGGGAGACAAAGCGCTCGCCTTGTCCAACCTGCTGGGCGGCGAACGGGGGCGTGTCGGCAGCATCGACATAGACGACCCTGTGGTGCAGGAGGCGGCGAGGGCGGAGCGGCTGCGAGTCATCGACATCTCTTCGTTGAAGTCCGCGGACGGCCTTGGACATGATCGCTATGCCGCGCTCGCGAAATTTGGCGGCGAGCTGGCGAGGGCGGAAAACGCTCATGGCGCCTCTCCTGGCAATGTCGGAGCTTTCGTGTTCGATGCCGCGGGCGCCGCGGTTGCCAGTCCCTTCAAACTGGCGGGCGCGCTGAGTCGCCAATGATCAGACATGAAAGCCTGGCCTTGCGATTCACCAAGTGTCACGGATCAGCTAGATGGCGAGGAACCGTCGGAAGGGTTTGGGAGTTTGGCGGCGAGACGGACCGGGACAGATGAAGTGAACTTCTTGGACCGCGCCAGTTGAAATGAGTTCTGAGAAAGCTTACTGCGGCGGTTGCGCGAGCGAAGCCATCCTCAAAAGTCCTCCCATTCCTTCGCTGCAGCGGCGGTGGCGGTTCTACCGCCAAAGGCGCTGGCGAGCTTGCTGCCGAGGGCACGGACGCGATGGTTCGCTCGCGGAGCCTTCAAAAAGAGTGCCCGCTGGCGATGGCTGCGATCCCGAATGGGAACATGGCCTGCCAAGATGGAGCGACTCTGCCGCCACTTGGCCTGATATTAAGGACATTGGGTGGGCAGTTCGAAGCGCTTTTCAAGGGGGCCAAGGAATATCCGCTGCATTGAGTTTCGGGAATCCTCAATCGAGGTTCAAACGCCTGTGGCCTCACGGAGCGTCTCCGATGGGAGCTCCCCGAAACGACGGCGATAGAGGGCGGAGAGCCGCGCCAGGCGCTCCGATAAACTTAACGAGTTCAATGACTTTGATAGGTTTGCAATTCCATTGATAATGTGCCCTGGCTAGCAGTCTGCCCTGCCCGCAAATCATTGTATTTTCTGCGAAATTCTACGCTAGAGCCGCCTATCATCGCCGTTTCCCTCACTCCCACTCGATCGTCCCCGGCGGCTTCGAGGTGATGTCGTAGACGACGCGGTTGATGCCGCGGACCTCGTTGACGATGCGGGTCGAGACCCGGCCCAGGAACTCGTGGTCGAAGGGGTAGTAGTCGGCGGTCATGCCGTCGGTCGAGGTCACGGCCCTGAGCGCGCAGACATAGTCGTAGGTGCGGCCGTCGCCCATCACCCCCACCGTGCGCACCGGCAGCAGCACCGCGAAGGCCTGCCAGATCGCGTCGTACAGGCCGGCGCGGCGGATCTCCTCGAGATAGATCACGTCGGCCTTGCGCAGGATCTCCAGCATGTCGCGGCTGACCGCGCCGGGGATGCGGATGCCCAGGCCGGGGCCCGGGAACGGGTGGCGGCCGACGAAGGTCTCCGGCAGGCCCAGCTCGCGGCCCAGCGCCCGCACCTCGTCCTTGAACAGCTCGCGCAGCGGCTCGACCAGGGCCAGCTTCATCCGCTCCGGCAGGCCGCCGACATTGTGGTGGCTCTTGATCGTCACCGACGGGCCGCCGGTGAAGGACACGCTCTCGATCACGTCGGGGTACAGCGTGCCCTGGGCCAGGAAGCGGGCGCCGTCGATCTTCTCGGCCTCGGCGTCGAACACCTCGACGAAGGCGGCGCCGATGATCTTGCGCTTCTGCTCCGGGTCGGCGACGCCTTCGAGCCGGCCGAGGAACAGGTCGGCCGCGTCGACATGCACCAGCGGGATGTTGTAGTGGCCGCGGAACAGCGACACCACCTGCTCCGCCTCGCCCGCGCGCATCAGCCCGGTGTCGACGAAGATGCAGGTCAGCTGGTCGCCGATCGCCTCGTGGATCAGCACCGCCGCCACGGCGCTGTCGACGCCGCCCGACAGGCCGCAGATCACGCGGCCGTCGCCGACCTGGGCGCGGATCTTGGCGATCTCGGCGTCGCGGAAGGCGGCCATGGTCCAGCTGCCGGCGCAGCCGCAGACATGGTGGGTGAAGTTGCGCAGCAGCGCCGCGCCGTGCGGGGTGTGCACCACCTCCGGATGGAACTGCACGCCATAATAGCGGCGGGCATCGTCGGCGATCGCGGCATAGGGCGCGTTCTCGCTGGTGGCGACGATGCGGAAGCCGTCCGGCAGCCGGGTGACCCGGTCGCCATGGCTCATCCACACCTGCTCGCGGCTGCCTTTCGCCCAGGCGCCGTCGAACAGGGTGCAGTTCTCCTTGATGTCCAGCCAGGCGCGGCCGAATTCGCGATGGTGCCCCGCCTCCACCGCGCCGCCCAGCTGCTCGCACATGGTCTGCTGGCCGTAGCAGATGCCGAGCACCGGCAGGCCGAGCTCGAACACCAGCTGCGGCGCGCGCGGCGAGGCCTCCTCGGTGACCGAGGCCGGGCTGCCGGACAGGATGATGCCGCGCGGGTCGAAGGCCCGGATGCGGTCGTCGCCCGCCTGGTTGAACGGCCAGATCTCGCAATAGACACCGGATTCCCGGACCCGGCGGGCGATCAGCTGGGTCACCTGGCTGCCGAAATCGAGAATGAGGATGCGGTCCGGCGACGGCGTAGCGGTCGGGGCGGTCATGGCAACTCCGGGGTCGGGCGGTGGGACGGAGCTTTACCCTCCCCCCGCCCGCAGGACAAGCGACGGGGCCCGCGCCCGGCGCGCAACGTCCATGCACGGATGACGATCCGGTGACGGCGCGGCCTCGTCAAATCACCAAACACAATGTTCATTGCATTACACTGCGAATCTCGTTCATGATATGTTCCATGAAGGAGATCCCTGCTGATTTCGATGTCCAGGCTTATGGCCGCGGCTGCACGCTGCAGCAATGCGAGATGCTCACGCGCCTGGCCGAAATCGGCATGCAGCTGGCCGAGACGGCAGGCGCCCACGCCCTCGCCGCCCAGGCTCAGTCCCCCGCCGGGGCCCCGGAAGCTCAGCCCCAGGCTGCGGCCCCGGACCCCGGTCTCGCCTTTGCCCGCTACGCCCATCTGGTGCGCCAGACCCTGGCTCAGCGCGCCCGCGCCGTGC
>NZ_JASATH010000104.1:0-27212 GCF_038440215.1 Inquilinus sp. OTU3971
TGGCATCGGAGGGTGCGGATCCGACAGCCACGTCCGGAGGCGATCCGGCGTGAGATCAGGCCGCGCTCGGATCTCCGAAAGCGGCGGCGCTGCATCCGTTGCGGTTCGGGCTTGCCCAGGATTGTGGCAGGAGACGCACCAGGTCTCGGTAATGACCCGTCCTCTTGCGCTGTCGCCGGCTGCTCCTACAATGCACGGGGTCAGGGCCGCCACTGCCGATACGGCGATGAGTGCACCAACCCTCATTCGGCCCTCCTCATCCAAATCGGAGCTCGCGGTGAGTGCGACGCTCTCCGGATGACAAGCAATACACCATGTTGCGCTTGCCAGGGCGCGGCAGCAAGGATCTGCCCCCGGCCAAGCGCAGATGCCTCCACCTGCTGAGCGAGAGGGGCAGCGCCGACCCCCAGCCGCCTTCGATCGCCCTGTCGCTAAGAGCTTGCCTTAGGAACGCGGCGCCACTTCGGCTCCGACGCCGGCACAATGTCGCGCGTCGGGATGACACTCGCAGAAGTGCTGTAAAACCAGCTTGAGTTTGGCTGCCCGGAGCCGATCGCCGTCTTGCTGCGCGGCGTGGATCTCATCGCGCATCCAATGCCGGATCTTGCTCTTGCCCTTCTCCGTATGGGCCAAAGAGTTGCCCAATCCGATCGCAAGAATTTCCGGAAGGTGCTCGTGCTCGGCGATCAGTTCGACCTCGTCCTCGGTCAGCTCGCTCATGGCAAGGCAGTCTTCGATGGTGATCATGGCCCGACCCTCAGCTCTCTCCAGAATTGACCGCGCGCAATGGCTAGGTCCGCCGCATGTGCGGGGTGGCGACTGCTCGCTGCCCACATCGCGGACAATCTGGTAGGAAACAATCACAAGATGTGGAGCGATCGGCTTTGCGCTGGATCAATCAGCGAGGTATTCGGACCGCCTGCTCGCGCCCTCTGCGCGATTCGTTGCTCCGACTTGATGCAGCGTTAAAGCCATTACGGTGGGTCGTCCTAGAAAGAGCCCGATTAGAGGCGACGTCAGCAGAAATTTGATCGAAATCAACGCGCCCATCAACAACAGGCGCATTCTTCTCCCCCGGATGCCGGCGACGACACAAAACCCGGCGCCGGAGATCGCTCGCTTGGAGCATGACATGGTCAGGTTCTCGACCCCGATGGTCACCGCCGGAGCGGTTCTGACCTCCCTGGGGCCGCCGGCGGCATGGGCGCAGGCGCCGTCCGACGCCGACAGATACGCCTACGGTCCGCATATGATGTGGTGGGGTGGAGGATGGGGCGGCATGATCTTCGGCCCGCTGATCATGATCCTCGTCCTCGCATTGGCGATCACCGTCGCGGTTCTCCTGCTCCGTTGGGTCGGAGGACTGTGGCGGGAGGAGGCTCCGACCGGCCACACGCCGCCGAGCCGCACGCCGATCGACATCCTCAAGGAGCGGTTCGCTCGTGGCGAGATCGACAAGACTGAGTTCGAGGAGCGGCGACGCGTCCTCGGCGACTAGCCCTTCGGGCAGGAGCTGATCGCGGAGCTTCCGAAGTATCCTCGTCGCATTTTGTGACGAGCCAATCGCAGCACAGGTGGCCGATGACCTACTATTTTGCCAAGACGCTCTCCTGCAGTTTCGAGGAGGCTGTGCGGCGCGCGACCGAAGCGCTGAAGCAAGCCGGCTTCGGGATCATCAGAGAGATCGACGTCCAGGAGACGCTCAAGCGGAAGCTCGGCATCGATTTCCGGGGCTACCGCATTCTCGGCGCCTGCAATCCCCGGATGGCACATCACGCCCTGACGATCGAAGACAAGATCGGCACCATGTTGCCCCGCAACGTCATCGTGCAGGAACTCGGCTCCGGCAAGACGGAGGTGGCCGCGATCGACCCCATCGCGTCGATGCAGGCAATCGACAATCCGCGACTGCAGGAAGCGGCTAAGCAGGTGCAAACCGCGCTCAGGGATGTGATCTCAGGGCTTTGAAACTGACAGGGGCGCCTGAAGCGGCTCGATCGCCTCCCGGTCCAAAGAGGCCTTGATTTCAAAATTATACATTATATTTAATTGTATAATGATGTGACGCAGAGGTGTGCTCATGGCTCCCCGTTCATCTACCTGCGCATCGAAGCCTTTCGCGAATGTGCGCGGGAGGCGTGTCAAGACAGCACCGGAAGCTCCTGTCCGGCCTGACGTATACCCCTTCTTCGATCCTCGAAGCTCGACGGTCCAATACGTCGTCTCCGATCCGAAGACCGAGGCCTCTGCGATCATCGATCCGGTCCTGGACTTCGACGAGAAGTCCGGCGCGACCGCGACCGCCAGCGCGGACCAGATCCTCCATTACGTCGAGCAGGCCGGCTTGCATGTCGTCTGGATCCTCGACACGCACCCGCACGCGGATCATTTTTCCGCTGCCCCCTATCTCAAGGAGAAGACCGGGGCGCCGATGGCGATCGGCGAAAAGGTCGTCGCTGTCCAGGCGCTCTGGAAGGACATCTACAACACGCCGCAGTTGCCGGCCGATGGGTCCCAGTGGGACCATCTGTTCCGGGACGGCGAGGAGTTCCGGATCGGGTCGTTGGAAGGCCGGGCCATGCTCTCGCCGGGTCACACACCTGCCTCGATCACCTATGTGATCGGCGATGCCGCCTTCGTGCACGACACGCTGTTCATGCCGGACGGCGGCACGGCCCGGGCCGACTTCCCGGGCGGAGACGCTGGACGCCTGTGGGCCTCGATCCAGGAGATCCTCGGCCTGCCGGAGGACACCCGGCTGTTCACGGGCCACGACTACCAGCCCGACGGACGCGAGCCTCGCTGGGAGAGCACCGTCCGCGAGCAGAAGCAGGCGAACATCCACGTCGCGGGGAAGACGGAAGCCGAGTTCGTCGCCCTTCGCGAGGCCCGTGACCGGACCCTGCCGATGCCGAAGCTGCTGTTGCCGGCCCTTCAGGTCAACATCCGCGGCGGGTGTCTCCCGCCCCCCGAAGAGAACGGCCGCGGCTATCTGAAGATCCCGCTCGGCGCGTTCCCGAACGCGCCCTGGGATTGAGCCGGAGGCGAGATGAAGAGGTCCGAGATGCAGGCGAGGGCCAAGGAGGTCGGCAGCCTCCTCAAGAGCCTCGCCAATCCCAATCGGTTGATGATCGTGTGCACGCTGGTGGAGGGCGAGTACTCGGTCGGCCAGCTCGAGGCCGAGCTCGACATCCATCAGCCGACTTTGTCGCAGCAGCTGACCGCCTTGCGCGAGGCGGGGCTGGTCCGGACGCGGCGGGAGTCGAAGCAGATCTTCTACCGGCTGACCGAGGCCAAGGCCGTGCAACTGATCGAGGCTCTGCACACGATCTTCTGCGCCGAGGGTTTCGACGCCGAGGCAACTGCCGGCGCACAGGAGATGGCCTGAAATGAGCACGTATCTTCCGTCCCTGCTGGGCGGGATGCTGATCGGCCTGTCGGCGGCCATGCTCCTGCTGCTCAACGGCCGCATCGCCGGAATCAGCGGGATCGTCGCCAGCCTCATCCAAAGAGGTCCCATCGCCACGGCCAACGCGGACTTCATCGCCGGGCTGGTCCTGGGGCCGGTGCTCTACCGGTTCTGGATCGGTGAATGGCCGATCATGCGAATCCATGGCTCGTTGCTTCTCCTCGCGGCGGCCGGACTTCTGGTCGGGTTCGGAACACGGATAGGCTCCGGCTGCACCAGCGGTCACGGGATCGCGGGTCTCGCGCGGCTCTCGCCGCGGTCGATCGTGGCCGTGGCGACCTTCCTGGCCACTGGCATCGCGACCGTCACCCTCATGCGCTGGGGAGACCTGCCATGATCGGGCTGCTCCGGATCGGGGTCGCTGTGGCTGCGGGCCTGATCTTCGGGCTCGGACTCGCGATGTCCGGCATGATGGACCCGGCCCGGGTCCGCGGCTTCCTGGATGTCGCGGGTGGCTGGGATCCGAGCCTCGCCTTCATGCTCGGGGGCGCGGTGGCGGTGTCCGCGGTCGGGACCCTGATCATGCGCCGCCGCTCCCGTCCTGTCCTCGACCAGAGCTTCCACCTGCCGAAGAAGACGCGGATCGATCCGCCGCTGGTGGTGGGCTCCGCGATCTTTGGGATCGGCTGGGGATTAGCCGGGTTCTGCCCGGGTCCAGTGATCGCCTCGCTGGCCGTCGGGCTGTTGCCGACGGCGGTGTTCGTCGTCGCGATGCTCGCCGGTATGGCCATCCACGATCGAGCCTTCACCCGCATGGTCGGCGGGGCCGGATTCCCGGCCGGACGCCAGCCGTGATCGGATCCGTCGCCGCTACAGTGGCTTCCGGCAGCCTCGTCGGATTTACTCTCGGCTTGATCGGAGGCGGCGGGTCGATCCTGGCGACACCGCTTCTGCTTTACGTTGTCGGGATCGCCCAGCCTCACGTCGCGATTGGAACCAGCGCGCTCGCCGTAGCAATCAACGCCTTTGCGAACCTGATCGGGCATGCGCGCGCCGGCAATGTCCGCTGGCTCTGTGCCATCGTGTTCGCGCTGCTTGGGACGGCGGGTGCAGTAGGGGGATCGGCTCTCGGCAAAAGCATCGACGGAAGTCAGCTGCTCTTTCTGTTCGGCCTGGTCATGTCGCCGTGGGCGCGGCGATGCTACGGCCGCGGAAGCCGAGCCCTCCCGACCACCGGCCCGCCGACCTTCAAACCTGTCTCCTGACCGGTCTGATCGCCCTGGCTGCGGGAGCAGCCTCTGGATTCTTCGGCATTGGCGGTGGATTCCTGATCGTTCCCGCTGATCATGGCGACCGGAATGCCGATGATCGAGGCAATCGGCTCCTCGCTGCTGTCGGTCGGGAGCTTCGGGCTCGCAACCGCGGCGAACTATGGATGGTCGGGCCTGGTCGACTGGGCTGTCGCCGCCGAGTTCATCGCCGGCAGCGTCGGCGGGGGCCTGATCGGGCTGATGGTCGCCAAGCGGCTGGCCGGCTACAGGAACGTATTGAGCCGCATCATTGCGGTCCTGATCTTCACCGTCGCCGGATACGTACTCTATCGCAGCGGCACTATTCTGCTCTCCCGGACTCCTCCACCATAAGCCATCTGGGTGGCACCGGGGCCCCGATGGCTGAGCGCGCCGAATGCACCGACAGGACCAGCGCTTCACGGAGCTCGGAAAGGCGATATCCGTCAAAGTTGAGCGTGAAAGTGTGAATAGGCGCCGGGTCGTGACCCCTCATTATCACACAAAGTCAGGCGCTTACCGTGCCGAGCGGCGTCGAGACTCTCGCCGATTTACACAGCGGCCTTTGCCGCGCGTTGGGGGAGTCTTCCAAACGCATCGTACCTCCGCAGGGTCAATTGAAGTGAGGGTGGTGCTGCTCGAACGCATGGCGTAGGAGGAGATCACCGCCGTCGACGAGCCCACCCTTTACGTCGGACGGGCTTGATCGCCGGGACCCGTGTGCGGTGCAATGACACGAAGGGATCCGGTCACGTGTATAAAGATCTAGTACTCGGAACCGCCGTGATTTCCATCACGGTGCTGGTGCACACGATCGGACTGATGATCCTCACCCGGGCAATCGCCGATCTCGGCCGACACGGTCGGCTTGACCGGCAGGCTCTCGGCCGCATGGGCCTGATGGTGGCGACAGTCCTCGGCCTCTTCGTCATCCACACGGCGGAAATCTGGCTCTGGGCTCTCGCTTATGTGGCACTCGGCGCGTTCACGGCAGTGCACGACGCCCTCTATTTCTCCACCACAACTTTTTCCACCATCGGCTACGGAGATCTGGTCCTCGATCACGAGTGGCGCCTCCTCGGCGCTCTGGAAGGCGTCAGCGGCTTTCTGCTCATCGGTTGGTCCACAGCCTATTTGGTCGCCGCTTCCACCCGCCACGGGCCGTTTCGCCTTGGTGAGCATTTCTGAGACCGCGGCAGAAGTGGGTGAAATCGGATCGGGTGGCATAGACTGCAGTCACGTTTGCGGCGCGGCGATCAAGGTGAGAGAGCGCGTCAATCGCAATCAGGATGAGAGAGGTCGCCGGCCTGGTGACGCAGGTGTGAATAGGCCCGAGGTCTTGACCCGTCGATATCACGCGTAATCAGGTGCTTACCTCGCCGATCGGCGCCGAGACCCCATGCCGATTCACACCCGGTTATCCAGTGACATCCGGAGCTGGACAGGGGGCAGTTTTCCATGGCGCCCGACAGCAGGCCGCCGAACCGCCGCCGGCATCCCCCGATTGGCTGCCTTGACGAGCTCCTCTGCCAAGCGTTCGCTGGACCGTCAAAGCTGTTCCGGTGCCAGAAGTGAGGTTGTTGCTGGACCTTGGAAATAAGGGAGATGCGCCATGCCGCACTATCTCATCCAGGTTTCGTACGCCGCGCAAGCAACCAAGGCCTTGGTGGAGAACCCGCAAACAAGAAGGGAGGTTGTTGCAAAGACCTGCGAGTCGGTCGGAGGTCGCATGCACAGCCTGTTTTTCTGCTTCGGCGAGTATGATGTTGCTCTGCTGGCCGAGTTCCCCAACAACGAAGCCGCCGCCGCGGTTGCCTTGGCCACCAGCAGCTCCGGAGCGCTCAGCAAATACAGGACGACCCCGCTGCTGACGCCCGAGGAGGCGATGAGCGCGATGACGCTGGCACAGAAGGCCAGCTATACACCGCCAGCCTGACCCGCTGAGGCCGGCCGGAGGCTGAGACGCCCGTGGCGGTCGACCGGGGACGTGAGAGTGGAGACGACATCTCGCCGGCGCGGCCTTGCTGGAGACCAGGCAGCGCTGCTGAGTGGCTGTCATGTCCACTCTGACGCGGGCAACCGTCGACTCCGTCAACTTTCGCCGTTGCGCCATCGAAGTCCTGTGCGCTGGGCTTGGCCAATATTTTAAATTAACAAAGCAATAGGCGCGATTATGGCCTCAGCTGTTCAACATCGGCATGAATAGGGGTCGCTACAAGAGTAGGACGTAGGCGTCCGGAATCCATGAACAAACCGGCAACCTCATTGGATTTCCGCGGAGGAGGTCATGCTGCGGCCGGGACGTTGGTCGCCGTCCTGTGCAGGGGGCGGAAGGCGCCGCTGGGCGGGAGATCCTGGCGGTTCCAGTCGTAGGTGCCTGTCAGGTTGATGTGCTCCCAGATCTGCGGCGAGACATGGCGCAGGATCGCGTCCGGTAGGTCGTGGCCTTCGGCCCGCAGCTGACCATCTTTGTTATAACTCCATCCACATCGACATCTGATCCAAGGCCTCGAAGTCGAATGTCGCGGGTCCTTTTGTCTTGCGCCAATATTCGGATACTCCGAATTGCCGAGGCAACGATCATCAGGCTCCCCACCGGAGTGCTGTGGTGTGGACCGGGGCATCCCAGAGCCGGACGAGCTCATCGTCGAGCCGCGACACGGTGATCGAGCAGCCGGCCATGTCGAGCGAAGTGACATAGCTGCCGACCAGCGAACGGGCGATGCGGATGCCGTGCCGTGCCAGGAGCCGGGCGGCGGCGTGGTAGACGAGATAGAGCTCCGCCGCCGGAGTGCCGCCGAAGCCGTTGACGAACAGCAGCACGTCCTGCCCTGCCGCATCGCCAAGGTCACGCAGGATGGCGTCGACCAACTCCGCCACGATGGCATCGGCCGGGGCCAGGGCGACGCGCCGGCGGCCCGGTTCGCCATGGATGCCGACGCCCATCTCGATCTCGTCCTCGCCGATCGCGAAGGTCGGCCGGCCGGCGGCCGGGACGGTGCAGCTGGTCAGCGCCACGCCCATCGAGCGGGTCCGGTGATTGACCTGGTCGCCCAGCGCCTTCAGGGCGGCGAGGTCACGGCCCTCCTCGGCCGCGGCGCCGACGATCTTCTCGACCAGCAGGGTGCCGGCGACGCCGCGCCGCCCGGTCGAGAAGGACGAGGCCTCGACCGCGACGTCGTCGTCGGTGAGCACCGTCATGACCGGCCCACCGATCATCTCGGCGGCCATCTCGAAGTTCATGACGTCGCCTTCGTAGTTCTTGACGATCAGCAGCAGCCCGGCCCCGCCGTCGACGGCAGCTGCGGCGGCCACCATCTGGTCCGGCGTCGGCGAGGTGAAGATCTGTCCGGGGCAGGCCGCGTCCAGCATGCCCAGGCCAACGAAGCCGGCATGCAGCGGCTCGTGCCCGCTGCCGCCGCCCGAGATCAGCGCCACCTTGCCCGGCACCGGCCTAGCCCGGCGGACGAACCGGCACTCCCCGTCCAGGGCGACGATGTCGGCGTGGGCCGCGGCAAAGCCCTGCAGGCTTTCCGTCAGCACCGTCTCGACCGAGTTGATCAGCTTCTTCATCGTCCTGCCTCCCTTGAGCTTACCTCAAATCAGCTGTCCTCGATCAGGCGGGCCACGCCATGGACCAGGTCGTCGACCAATGTCTCGAGCTCCCGGTTCTTCCGGTCGCTGCCGAGATCTGGCAGGTAGATGGTGTGGGCGCGCACGCGCCGGTGCTCGCGGCCGGATTTCAGCCGGTGCGGATGCGCCCGCTCATAGGCCTCGAGGAAGCGCCGCCGCGCCTCCGACGGGAAATGGCAGATGTCGAGGATGACGTCGATGTGGCTGGCCGGGATCGGCACCGGATAGGCCGGGCCGGTGATCTGGGTGACGAAGCTGCGGTTCTTGCCCAGCGCCGCGGCCAGGCGCGAGCGGGTGCCGGAGGGCCGGTTGTCCAGCACCTCCTTGAGGATGGCCTTGTAGGCGGCGACCGGATCCTGGGGCAGGGTGTCCATGCCGCTCATGCCCCGAGATCGGCGGCCGCGATCGCCGCCTTGGTCCGGGCGACGGCGGCCGGCGCCATCGACAGGCTGCGCAGCCCCGCCCGCAGCAGGGCGGGCACGAAGGCGGGGTCGCCGGCCATGTCGCCGCACAGGCTGACCTCGATCCCCTGCCGCGCCCCAGCGGCCGCGACCTCGGCGATCAGGCGCAGCACCGCGGGGTTGCCGGGGTCGGCGAGATCCGCCACCGCGCCGGTGTCGCGGGCGGCGGCGGTGACGTACTGGGTCAGGTCGTTGCTGCCGATCGACAGGAAATCGGCGACGAAGCGGTCGATTGCCAGCGCCGCGGCCGGCACCTCGACCATCATGCCGAGCGGCGGGCGTCGGGCCGGGATGCCGGCCGCGGTCAGCTCCGCCACCGCATCGTCGAGCATGCGGCCTGCCGCCGCCATCTCGGCCGGCACGGTCACCATCGGGATCATGATCTTGAGCGGCCCGTGCACCGCGGCCCGCGCCAGGGCGCGCAGCTGGATCCGGAACGGCCCGGGCCTGGCCAGCGACAGCCGGATGCCGCGGGTGCCGAGGAAGGGGTTGCTCTCGCCGTCGACGGTGAGGCCGGGGATCGGCTTGTCGCCGCCGGCGTCGAGGGTGCGGATCGTCACCGGCCGCCCCTGCGCCCAGGCGACGATCCGGCTGTAGGCCGCGACCTGCCGCGCCTCGTCCGGCAGCCCGCCGCCGTGGAACAGGAATTCGGTGCGGACCAGGCCGACGCCGTCGCAGATCGCGGGGTCGATCCGGCCCAGCTCGGCCGGATCGGCGAGGTTGATCAGCACCGCGATTGGGACACCGCCGCGGGTGACGGCCGGCTGTCGGACCGTCGCCTCGGCTGCGCGCTCCACGGCCTCCATGGCGGCCCGGCGCCGGCGGAATTCGTCTTTCGCCGCCGCCGGCGGGTCGAGCCACACGGTGCCGGCCGAGCCGTCGACGATCGCCTCCGTCCCCCCGTCCAGGATGGCGGCGCCGAGCCCGACCACCATCGGCACCCTGCGGGACCGCGCCAGCATCGCCACATGGCTGGTCGGGCTGCTGGCAGCGAGGGCAATGGCACCGCCACCGGTCCAGTCGGTGGCGAGAAACCGCGACGGCGTCAGATCCTCCGCCACCAGCACCGCGCCGGACGGCGGCGGCGCCTCGTCGCCCATGCCGGCAAGATGGCCCAGCACCCGATCTCGAAGGTCCGTCAGATCGGCGGTGCGGGCCTGGAAATACTCCTCACCCGCAGTCTCGTACTCGGCGATCTGGATCTCGACCGCCTGCCGCCAGGCCGCGTCGGCGGCCGCGCCGGCAGCGATCACGGCCAGGGCGGGCTCCCGCAGCGCCTCGTCTTCCAGCATCGCCACCTGGAACTCCAGGATCCCCGCGCCGTCCTCGCCGGCGGTTTCCGTCAGTGTCGCGAGATCGGCGATGGCGGCCTCGATCGCCGCGAGCAGATCCTCCGTTTCCTGCATCGGATCCCCGCTGGATCGGCGCGCCGCCATTGACTTGGCCAGCCGGACCACGGGTCCGATCGCGAGGCCCGGGGCGGCGGGGCGGCCGGCGAGGTCAGACCGAGGCGGCATTCGGCACCGCCTCGTCGAAATCCCGCGCGACCAGGCCGATCAGCGCCTCGACCGCCGCAGCGGCATCAGGGCCGGCGGCACGGAAATGCAGCACCGTGTCCTTCGGCGCCTTGGTCGCCATCACCTTGACGATGCTCTTGGCGTCGACCCAGGGGCCGGCCTCCGACGCCGCCAGCTCGACCCGCGCCGCATAGGCCTTGGCCAGCTTGGTCAGCTTCACCGAAGGGCGCGCGTGGAGCCCGACCTCATGGGTCAGCAGCACCGTCCCGGATGCGTTCGGTTCCGTCATCGCCTGCCCGCTCACGCTCCGCGTCTCATTGCGGCGACAGCTCCTCGGCCATGCGCCGGACCTCGTCCAGCAGCGACCCGCCGGAGGCCTCGGTCGCAGCGATCACCGCGCCCTCGACGATCGGCGCGTTGCAGATCGCGACGCGATTCCGCCGCGCCTCCGGCAGCATCTCGACCGCCATCTCGCTGTTGGTCTCGGCCCCGCCGAGATCGACCAGCACGGCCACGCCGGCATCGGACCAGGCCTGGTCGATCGCCGCCAGGATCGCCCCGACATCGGTGCCCAGCCCACCATCGGGGTTGCCGCCGCACCAGGCGAGCGGGACCTCGGGGCCGACCATCTGCCGTACCATGTCGGCGGTGCCCTTCGCCACGTCCGGCGAGTGCGACACGATGACGATGCCGACATTGCTCATGCTGCGCTCTCCAGGGCCTCGGTGACGGCGGCGACGATCAGCGCGCTGGAGCGCGCGCCGGGATCCATATGGCCGATGCTGCGTGGCCCGAGGAAGGAGGCGCGGCCGCGGGTCGCCAGCATCGGCACCGTCGCCTCGGCCGCCTGGTCAGCGGCGCGGCGCAGGGCGGGGCCGAGCGGCCCGTCGGCCTCGGCCAGCGCCCGCTGCACCGGGGCCAGCACGTCGAGCATCGTCTTCTGCCCCGGCTCCGACTTGCCGCGGGCCTGCACCGCCGCGATGGCGGCCGCCAGCGCCCGGGCCGCGTCGGCGCGGGTCGGGGCCGCCGGCAGCTCCTTGCCGAGGGCCAGGAACAGGGTGCCGTAGAGCGGGCCGGAGGCGCCGCCGACCTTCATCACCAGCGTGGTGCCGATCGCGCGCAGCGCCTCGGGCAGCGGCTTGGCCGCGGTGGCGTCGAGCTCGGCCAGCACCGCGCCGAAGCCGCGGCGCAGGTTGATGCCGTGGTCGCCGTCGCCGATCGCCTGGTCTAGGGCGGTCAGCTCCTCGGCATGCGCCGCGATCCGCTCCGCCACCGCGCGGATCGTCGCCTTCAGGAGATCGGCCGGGACGTCCATGCTCCCTCTCATGCCGTGCGGATGCGGTTGCCGTCCGCATCGAAGAACAGGGGGGCGGCGAGCTCCAGCCCGACCTCGTCGCCGGGGCGCAGCGCCGTGTCGGCCTCGACCAGCGACACCAGCCGCCGCTCGCCGATCAGGAGGTGCAGATAGGTCTGGTCGCCGAGATGCTCGATCCAGTCGACCCGGGCCCGGGCATGGCCGTTGGGCGGCCCGCGATGCACCTGCAGATGCTCGGTCCGGGCCCCGATCAGCCGGGCCGCCGCGGGCAGGCCGGGGCAGGGCATCAGGTCGTGCGGGATCAGGTTGATCCCGGGCTGGCCCAGCCGGGTGGCGACATGGGCGCTGACCGGGTCGCCGTAGATCTCGCGCGGGGTGCCGATCTGGACCAGCCGCCCGCGGTCGATCACGCCGATCCGGCTGGCCATGGTCATGGCCTCGATCTGGTCGTGGGTGACGTAGAGGATGGTGGCGCCCAGGTCGCGCTGGATGTGCTTCAGCTCCAGCCGCAGATCGGCGCGCAGCTTGGCGTCGAGCGAGGACAGCGGCTCGTCCATCAGGAAGGCCTGCGGGTCGCGCACCAGGGCCCGGCCTATGGCCACGCGCTGCATCTCGCCGCCGGACAGCCGGGTCGCTTTGTTGCCGAGCTTGGAAGCGATCCGCAGCAGCTCCGCCACCGCCTCGACCCGCTGGCGGATCTCGCGCTCCGGCACCCGCCGGGTCGGCGAGCGCAGCGGGAAGGCGAGGTTGTCGTAGACCGTCAGATGCGGGTACAGCGAGTATTGCTGGAACACGAAGGCGACGTCGCGGACGGCCGGGGCCAGGGCGCCGACATCGACGCCGCCGATCAGGATCCGGCCGGCATCCGCCCGCTCCAGCCCGGCGATCAGGCGCAGCGTGGTGGTCTTGCCGGCGCCGGTCGGGCCCAGCAGCACCACGAACTCGCCGTCGCCGACGGTCAGGTCCAGGCCGTCGACCGCCACGAGGTCGCCGAAGCGCTTGGTCACGCCGGAGAGCGCCAGCTCAGCCATGGGGCCGGCCCTCCTCGCCCTGTCCTTGCCCATGCTGGGCGGTGCGGATCGCGCGGCCGGTGGCGCCGTCGAACAGCGACAGCCGCTCCGCCGCCAGGCTCATCCGCACCGTCTCGCCGGCGCGCACCGGCAGCGCCGCAGGCAGCCGCGCCTTGATCGGGCCGCGCGGCGTGTCGATGGCGACGATCTGGGTGGTGCCGAGATATTCGGTGCCGAACACCGTGCCTTTGAGCGGCCCGGCCCTGTCCAGCCGGACATGCTCAGGCCGCAGGCCCAGCACCAGCTCGCCCTCGGCCACGTCCTCGCGGATCTCCGGCACTGGGATCGCCATGCCGTCGATGGTGACGGCGCGGTCGCCGCGGGCGACCCGGCCCTGGAACGGCAGGAAGCCCATCGGCGGGCTGCCGATGAAATCGGCCACGAACATGCTGGCCGGGCGCTCATAGATCTCGCGCGGCGTACCGAACTGCTCGATCACGCCGCGATTCATCACCGCGATCTTGTCGGCCATCGCCATGGCCTCGAGCTGGTCGTGGGTGACGTAGACCGTGGTTGCGCCCAGCCGGTTGTGCAGCCCCCGCAACTCGCCGCACATCAGCGCCCGGAACTCGGTGTCGAGCGCGCCCAGCGGCTCGTCCATCAGGAAGGCCTGCGGCTCGCGCACCAGGGCCCGGCCCAGCGCCACGCGCTGGCGGTCGCCGCCGGACAGGCCGGAGACTGGGCGGTCGAGCAGGTGGTCGATGCGCAGCAGCCGCGCCGCCTCCTCGACCCGCCGCGCGATCTCCCGCGCCGGCATACCCTGGCATTTCAGCGGGAAGCCGACGTTTCGGCGCACATTCATATGCGGGTAGAGGGCGAAAAGCTGGAACACGAAGGCGATATCGCGCGCCCGGGCACGGTCGAAGGTGACGTCGCGCCCGCCTAGGAGGATACGACCGGCGGTCGGCAGCTCCAGCCCCGCGATCATGCGCAGGGTGGTGGTCTTGCCGCAGCCGGACGGGCCCAGCAGGACGAAGAACTCGCCGTCGGCGACCGTGAAGCCGGAATCCCGCACCGCGGTGAAGTCGGCGAAGGCCTTGTGCAGATGCTCGACCCGGATCTCGGCCATCGTCGCCTCTCAATCCGGGAAGTGGCTGACGATGATGAAGCCGACCGTGCCGGCCAGGATCGTCACGAAGGACCAGGAGTAGAGCGTCAGCGACACCGGCTGCATCAGCATGACGATGCCGATGGCGATCGCCGCGGTCGCCGCCGCCTCCCACGGCCCGCGGCGGAACAACCGGCGGCGCTTGGGGACGGGGAGGGGAGGGGCCGCGCTCATTTCCGCACCGCGCCGAAAGTGATGCCGCGCAGCAAATGGCGCCGCAGCAGGATAGTGAAGACCAGGATCGGCACCAGGAAGATCGTGGTCCCGGCGGCCACCGCCGGCCAGTCCTGCCCGCCCTCGCCGATGATGATCGGGATGAAGGGCGGCGCGGTCTGGGCGGTGCCGGAGGTCAGGAGGACGGCGAAGGCGTATTCGTTCCAGGCGAAGATCAGGCAGAAGATCGCGGTCGCGGCGATGCCGGTCGCGGCCTGCGGCAGCACCACCTTCACGAAGGCCTGGAAGCGGGTGTAGCCGTCGATCAGCGCCGCCTCCTCGTATTCGCGCGGGATCTCGTCGATGAAGCCCTTCAAGAGCCACACCGCGAGCGAGATGTTGACCGAGGTGTAGAGCAGGATCATGCCCAGCCGCGTGTCGGACAGGCCGATCTCGCGGTACATCAGGTAGATCGGGATGGCGACCGCGATCGGCGGCATCATCCGGGTCGACAGGATGAAGAACAGCAGGTCGTCCTTCAACGGCACCCGGAAGCGCGAGAAGCCATAGGCCGCGAGCGTGCCCAGCCCCACCGCCAGCACGGTCGACCCGAAGGCGATGATCAGCGAGTTGATGAAGCGCGGGATGTAGTTCGACGGCCCGGCAATCACCATGTTGCGCGACCGGGCATCCTCCTCGCACAGGCCCTGCGGCGGGCCCAGGCTCTGGATGAATTCCGGCGTCTGGCGGGTGCGGGTGGTGAACAGGTTGCAGTAGCCCTCGAGCGTGGGGGTGAACACCACCTTGGGCGGGTAGGAGATCGAATCCTGCGGCGACTTCAGCGAGGTCAGCCCGATCCACAAGAGCGGGATCATGGTGATGACCGCGTAGAGGATCACGACCGCGCCGGCGAAGCGGCGCCCGGCCGGCGTCGGCTCGACCACGGAATGGGCGGTGTTGGCGGCGCTCATCGCTGCTTCACCCGGTTGAGGGCCTTGACGTAGATGTTGGCCAGGCCGAACACGCTGACGAACAGGATCACGGCGAAGGCCGAGGAATAGCCGGTGCGCCAGCTCTCGAAGGCGGCGCGCTTCAGGGTGATCGACGCCACTTCGGTGGTCGATCCCGGTCCCCCGCCGGTCAGCAGGTTGACCATGTCGAACATCTTGAAGTTCTCGATGCCGCGGAACAGCACCGCCAGCATGATGAAGGGCAGCGCCATCGGCACGGTGATCGACCAGAACCGCCGCCAGGCCGAGGCGCGGTCGACCTCCGCCGCCTCGTAGATGTAGTCGGGGATCGAGCGCAGCCCGGCCAGGCAGATCAGCATCACATAGGGCGTCCACATCCAGGCATCGACGATGATGATCGCCCAGGGGCTGAGGGTGACGTCGCCCAGCATCTGGAAGGAGGACGGGTCGGCGCCGGTGAAGAAGGTGACCACGTAGTTGAACAGCCCGATCTGCGGCTGATACAGGAAGGTCCAGAAGTTCCCGACCACCGCCGGCGACAGCATCATCGGCAGCAGGATGATGGTGGTCCACATGCCGTGGCCGCGGAACTTCCGGTCGATCAGCATGGCCAGGGCGAAGCCCAGCAGCGTCTCGATCACGATCGTCCAGATCACGAAATGCGCGGTCACCTGCATCGCCGCCCAGATGTCGGGATCGGTCAGGATGCGCTGGTACCAGTCGAGCCCGACCCAGTTGACCGGCGCGTTCGGCCGGTTGGCCCGGTAGTTCGTGAAGGACAGATAGACCGTCCAGACCAGCGGGAAGATGTTGATCGCCAGCAGCAGCAGGATGGTCGGCGTGATGAACAGCCAGGCGATCGCCTTGTCCGACAGGCCCCGGACCCGGCGCGCCACCCCGATCGGGGTCGCAGCGGCGGCGCGGAGCGCAAGCTGGGTCGGCGTGCTCAGATCGTTCATGGATCCGGACCGGTGGGTGGGGCGGGGGCTCGGATGGGCGGGGCCGGAGCCCCGCCCTGCGGTCGGGCTCAGATCTTGCCGTCCTCCTTGAAGACGTCCGCCCAGTCCTTGACCAGGGCGTCGAGCGCCTCTTGGGCGGTGCCCTGGTTGGCGACGACATAGTCATGGATGCGCTTCTGCTCGGCCTGCATCAGCTGGGCGTAGGACGGCTCGGCCCAGAAATCCTTGACCTCGCCCATCGCCTTCAGGAAGTCGGCGGCGAAGGGGGCGGTGGCGGTGAAGCCCGGGTCGTTCAGCACCGATTTGGCGCAGGAATAGCCGCCCAGGGCCCACCACTTCTTCTGCACCTCGGCCGTGGCGAACCACTTGATATAGGCCAGTGCCTGATCCTGGTTCTTGGAGTAGGAGACGACCGAGATGCCCTGGCCGCCGAGCTGCGAGCCGTGCACCTTCTCGCCCGGATTGACGAAGAAACCGATCTTGTCGCCGCCGACATTCGGGTCCTTGTACAGGCCCGGGAAGAAGGCGAACCAGTTCATCTGCAGCGCCACCTGGCCGGATTTGAAGGCGTCGAGATTCTCCTGCATGTAGGAGTTCGAATAGCCCGGCGGGGTGCAGCAGTCGTAGAGCTTCTTGTAGGCTTCGAGCCCCTTCACCGCGTCGGCCGAGTTGACATGCCCTTCCATGTCATAGGGCTTGTCGGCGGCCTGGTACTCGAAGCCGTAGGGGTAGAGGAAGTTCGCCACCCCCATGGTGATGCCTTCCGAGCCGCGCTCGGTGAAGATCGCGGCGCCGTACACCTTCTTGCCGTCGATCTCGCGGCCCTGGAAGAACTGGGCGATGTCGTGCAGCTCGTCGAGCGTCTTCGGCACGTCCAGCTCGCGGCCGAATTTCTGCTTGAACTCGGCCTTCAGCTCCGGCCGCGCGAACCAGTCCTTGCGGTAGGTCCAGCCCAGCGCATCGCCCATCGCCGGCAGGGCCCAGTAGTTCGGCGTGTTCTTCGGCCATTCGGAATAGCCGACCACCGTCGCCGGCATGAAGTCGTCCATGCTGATGCCGTTCTTGTCGAAGAAGTCGTTCAGCTTGACGTAGTGGCCGTTCTCGGCCGAGCCGCCGATCCACTGGGAATCGCCGATGATGACGTCGCACAGAGTGCCGTGCGAGTTCAGTTCGTTCAGCATCCGGTCGGCGAAGTTCGGCCAGGGCACGAATTCGAACTTCATCGGCGTGCCGGTCTTGGCGGTGAAGTCCTTCGACAGCTCGACCAGCGCGTTGGCCGGGTCCCAGGCGGCCCAGCACAGCGTCAGCGGATTGGATTGAGCATGGGCCTCTTGCATCGCGAGGCCGGCCACCAAGGCGACGGCAGACACCGTCATCGCCACAACGGAGCGTCTCTTCATCAATGTCCTCCCCAGGATCGGCCTCTTGTGGAGGCCTGTCCGGCTAGACACCCGACGGCATCTTCAGCCGGATTGTTTCATTATTTGTTTAGTAACGCATGTTTCACTAAACATGGCAAGCGCGCGTTTTCCGAGCTGATCCGCCAGCGCGGCTAGGCTCCGTCCGGAGTTTCCGCCAGGAGACGAACGAACAGGTGGCCGCCGGGTGTGAGCGGCCGGTCGACGGCCCAGATCAGCGAGAACTGGGTCGTGTAGCGGAACGCCTCGGCGCCGCCGACCTCCCGCAGCCGGTACATCGGCGCGAGCATCTCGGCGTAGTGCGTCGGCAGGAAGCCGACGAAGCCGCCGCCGGCGACCATCGTGGCCACCGCCTCCAGGCCGAAGGCGACCGCGATACGCTTCAGGTCCAAATGGCGGGCCAGGGTCTGCGTGCGCCGGTCGTTGGTCCGGGTGACCAGGGCGAAGCCGCGCTGGTTCAGCTCCGCGAGCCCGGGTGACGGCAGCACATCCGCCGCGACGTAGAGGCGGAACTCCTCGGTGAAGAGCGAGCGATAGTCGAGCCTGGGGTTGCCCGCCGGCTGGCCGCTGACGGCGAGATGCAGGCGCCGCTCCGAGATGCTCTCGACCAGCTCGTCCGGCAGGCCGATCGACAGGTTGAGCGTCACGTCGGGCGCGATCTCGCGGAAGCGAGCCAGGGCGCCGACCAGCCGGCAGCGCGGATTGGACAGGCAGTTGTCGGCGATACCGATGCGCAGCTCTCCGGTCAGGATGTTGCGGGCGAGGTTGAGCTCGTGCCGCACCATCTCCAGCGCGTCGCAGGCGGCGATGGCGGCCTGGAGCGCGCTTGCGCCGAAGGCGGTCAGCTCGAACCCCGCCGGGCCGCGGAAGCACAGCCGCGCGCCGAGCCGGATCTCCAGCGCCTGCAGGTGGCGGCTGATGGTCGACCGCTCCATGCCGAGCGGCCGTTCCGCGGCGGTGAGGCCGCCGGCCTCGGCCACCGCGCGGAAGATGCGCAGGAGCCGGAGGTCCGCCTCGCTGATCGGCGGCACGGGTGCGTGCGTCAGCTGGTCCATGTTGCATCCCCTACAAGCACGGTTTCGTCGACCGTCATCCTCGGCGCGCCCGATCGGCGCCTACGCTTCGGCATCCCAGTAACGACCAGGCGGATGCTCAATCGCCGAGCAGTTGCCGAAACAACCGGCACAATCCGCCGCCAGTATTCGGAGGACCCATGGCGCCGCCGCTGACCGTACCGTCCTCGCCGAAGCATCAGAGCTTCCTCTGGTCCCCGATCTGCACCGATCTCGACCGGCTCGACGCGCATGTCGCGATCCTCGGCATCCCCTTCGGCAGCGCCTACGATGCCGCGGCCATCTCCAACGACCAGACCAAGGCGCCGGACGCGGTGCGGGCGGCGACGGACCGGGTCTGCCGCAGCCTGGAGCGCTACGACTACGACGTCGGCGGCCCGATCTATGGCGGCCGGGCGCTGAAGGTCGTCGATGTCGGCAACGTGCCGGCCGACATGACCGATCTCCGCAGCCACTATCGCCGCGCCGAGGAAGCGGTACGCAAGATCCTTGCCGCGGGCGCCATGCCGGTCACGATCGGCGGCGATCACGGCATTCCGATCCCGATCCTGCGCGCCTTCGAGGGCCGCGGCCCGATCACGCTGGTCCAGATCGACGCCCATATCGACTGGCGCGACGACGTGAACGGCGTCCGCGACGGCCTGTCGAGCCCGATGCGGCGGGCGTCGGAGATGCCGCAGATCGGCGAGATCTTCCAGATCGGCATGCGCGCGCAGGGCAGCGCCCGGCCGGAAGAGGTGGCGGCCGCGGCCGCCTATGGAGCCAACATCATCCCCGCCTATGAGGTGCATGACGGCGGCATGGAGGCGGTGCTCGACCGCATCCCGGATGGCGGCCAGTACTACATCACTATCGACGCCGACGGGCTGGACCCCAGCGTCATGCCGGCGGTCGAGGGCCCGGCGCCCGGCGGCCTGACGTTCCACCAGGTGCGCAAGCTGATCCACGGCCTGGTGCGCAAGGGCCGGGTGCTGGGCATGGACATCGTCGAGATCACGCCGTCCGCGGATGTGAACATGATCACCGCCATCACCGCCGGGCGGCTGATCGTCAACCTGATCGGCGCCGCGGTCCGGGCCAACTACTTCGACGCGCCGCCCGCCTGAGAGACCGCCAACCACAACAATCAATCAACCCGCAACAGAGAGGCGCTGCCATGTCACGGATCAATCGCAGAGCGTTCGGTCTCCTCGCAGGCGGTGCCTGCCTGGTCCTGGCGGCCGTCCAGCCGGCGCTGGCCGAGACCACGCTGGAGAAGATCAGGCGGACCGGGGAGCTGACCGTTGGCACCGAGGCGGCCTTCCCGCCCTTCGAATTCGTGCAGGACGGCAAGATCGTCGGCTACGGCTCGGACATCCTGGCCGAGGTGGAGAAGGCGCTCGGCGTCAAGACGATGCACCAGCTCGACCTGCCCTGGCAGGGCATCCTGCCGGGTGTGCTGGCCGGCAAGTTCGATTTCGTCGCCACCACCGTCGGCATCAACGAGGAACGCTCCAAGCGCTACGCCTACACGCTGCCGATCGCCGACGGCATGCCCTACGCGATGACGCGCAAGGGCGACGCGATCGCCGCGGTCGGGGACCTGAACGGCAAGGTGGTGGCGACCCAACTGGCCTCGTCGACCGAGCCGGTGGCCCGTGCCCTCGACGCCAAGCTCAAGGCCGCCGGCGGCGCCGGCTTCAAGGATCTGAAGCTGTTCACCGCCTTCCCCGAGAGCTATGTGGCCCTCGCCAATGGCGAGGTGGATGCGGTGATCCAGTCGCTGCCGAGCCTCGCCGTGCTGGTGAAGGAGCGGCCGGATGTCTTCGAGTTGGCGATGCCGACGCCGGTGGACGGCGGCTACACCTATCTCGCCTGGGTGACGCGGCCGGACGACAAGGATCTGCGCGACGCGATCTCCCAGGTCATCCGCACGATGCGCGACGACGGCCGCCTCGGCGCGCTGCAGAAGAAATGGTTCGGCTTCGAGATGACGATCCCGGACAGCGGCTACCTGCCGCCCGGCGCGATGTGAGGCGTGGCGCTGCCGAGGGAAGGGACCGGCGATGGGCTTCAACCTGGACTTCCTGCTGTCGGTCCTGCCGCGGCTGGCCGCGGCGGCGACGGTGAACATCCGGCTGGCCGCGGCGATCATGCTGCTGGCGCTGCTGCTCGGAACGGCGCTGACGATCCTGCGCTCGTTCAAGATCGTGCCGGTCAACGCTGCCGCCGCCGTCGTCATCAGCTTCGTGCGCGGTACGCCACTGCTGATTCAGATCTTCATCGCCTATTACGTGCTGCCGGCGGTCGGCGTCGATCTTTCGCCCGAGACCGCCGGCGTGGCCGCCATCGCCTTCAACAGCATGGTGTTCGTCAGCGAGAGCATGCGCGGCGGGCTGGCCGCGATCGACAGCGGGCCGATCGAGGCGGCGACCGCGCTCGGCCTGCCGCCGCGGGTGATCTGGCTCAAGGTGGTGCTGCCGCAGCTGTTCCGCAGCATCGTCCCGGTGCTGATCAACGAGGCGACCATCGTGGTGAAGGGCACGGCGCTGCTGTCGGTGATCACCGTGGTCGATGTCCTGCGCACGGCGCAGCAGATCGCCAGCGCCAGCTACCGGCCGTTCGAGACGCTGATCGGCGCGGCGCTGGTCTTCCTGGTCCTCAATCTCGCGATCAGCCTGGCCGGCAAGGCCGCCGAGGCCCGCTTCGCCCAGGCGAGGGCCTGACCCATGCCCTTCGATCCCGCCATCCTGCTCGACTACTGGCCGATCCTGCTGGACGGCGCCTGGCTGACGATCCAGGTCTCGGTTGCGGCCTTCGTGATCGGCTACGCCGCCGGCATCGTCGTGGCGCTGGTCGCGCTGGCGCCGGCCCGGCCCGTCCGGTTCCTCGCCGGCGCCTATGTCGAGACGCTGCGCAACATCCCGTTCATCATCATCCTGTTCGTCGTCTATTACGGCCTGCCCTTCTCCGGCATCCGGCTGCCGGCGACGCTGGTCGGCACGGCGGCGCTCGCGCTGTTCGCCAGCGCCTACTACGCCGAGATCGTGCGGGCCGCGATCCTGGCGCTGCCGCGCAGCCAGTTCGAGAGCGCGCGGGCGATCGGCATGTCGCCATCCGAGGCGATGCGCCATGTGGTGGCGCCGCAGATCCTGCGCTCGCTGGTGCCGCCTTCCACCAACATGACGCTGACGATGATGAAGGAATCGGCGGTGCTGTCGTCGATCACCGTGCCGGAGCTGACCTATCAGAGCCTGGTCGTGCAGGGGAACACCTTCGCCCCCTTCGAGGTGTTCGCCGCGGTGGCCGCGATCTACTGGCTGATCGCGATCGTCATCGCGGCGCTGTCGCGAAGTCTGGAACGCCGTGCCGGCGCCGCCCAGGCCGCGAGCGTGACCGGCAACCCGATCGCGGCGCGCTACCTGTCGCTGGAAGCGCGGAGGGCGTCGTGAGCCGGGCGCCGGTCCTTCGCGTCTCCGCCCTCCGCAAGCGTTTCCTGGGCACGACCGTGCTCGACGACCTCTATCTCGACATCGAGGAGGGCGAGATCGTGGCCCTGATCGGGCCGAGCGGTTGCGGCAAGAGCACGTTGCTGCGTTGCCTGACCTGGCTGGAGCAGCCTGATGACGGCTTCATCGAGGTGGCCGGCCGGCCGTTCGGGCGCGAGATCGGCCGCGGCGGCCTGGTCCGCCGCCAGAGCCGGCGCGAGATCGACGCGCTGCGGCCGAAAATCGGCTTGGTCTTCCAGCAGCTCAACCTGTGGCCGCACATGACCGCGCTGGAGAATGTGGTGCGGCCGCAGATGGTGGTGCTGGGCCGGCCGCGCGCGGAGGCGACGCGGCGGGCCGAGGAACTGCTGGGGCGGCTCGGCCTCGCCGGTCGCGCCGGCCGCCACCCGCAGTCGCTGTCCGGCGGGCAGCGGCAGCGCGTCGCCATCGCCCGGGCCTTGGCCATGGAGCCGGCGCTGATGCTGTTCGACGAGCCGACCTCGGCGCTCGACCCCGAGCTGGTCGGCGAGGTGCTGGGCGTCCTTCGCGGCCTCGCCGCCAGCGGCATGACCATGCTGGTGGTCACCCACGAGATCGGCTTCGCCGTCCATGTCGCCGACCGCATCGCCTTCATGGACCGGGGCCGCATCGTCGAGGAGGGGCCGGCGCACGACATCGTCTCGGCTCCCCGCGAGCCGCGCCTGCGCAGCTTCCTCGACCTGGTGCTGTCGCGCCACGGCCCGGTCCCCGATCCCGCCATCCTCAAGACGGAGTAGGACATGTCCCGCGTCAACCGGCCCTATGTCGGCATCCCTTCCTTCCTGCGCGCCCGGATCTGCGAGGATCTGGCGACGCTGGACGCCGCCATCGCGGTGCTCGGCGTGCCGTTCGACGAGGGCTCGCCCTTCCTACCCGGCAGCCGCTTCGCGCCGCGGGCGCTGCGCGAGCACTCGCTGCGCTTCTACGGCAGCGGCCGCGGCTATTACGACCCGGAGACCCGGCGCGAATACCTGGTCGAGGAAATGGCGCAGGGGCTGATCGCCGATGCCGGCGACGTCGACATCCACCCGGCCAATGCCGAGCGGACCTTCGCCAACATCACCGCGGCGGTCCGGGCCATCCTCGACCACGGCGCGATGCCCGTCGTGCTCGGCGGCGACCATTCGATCACCTATCCGGTGTTCCGCGCCTTCGACGAGACGCTGCACGTCATCCATTTCGACGCGCACACCGACTATGCGCCGTTCGAGAACGACCTGCAGCACACCAACAGCCATGCCTTCCGCCACATCGCCGGCATGCCGAACGCGCTGAGCCTGACCCAGGTCGGCATCCGCAGCCTGCGCCATTCGCCCGATCAGGTGGAGCCGATCATCGCCGCGGGCAACCGGGTCATCCCGATGGGTGAGTTCCGGCGTCTCGGCCCGGCCGGCATCGCCGAGCTGCTGCCGGCCGGGGCGCGCGTCTATGTCAGCATCGACGTCGACGCGATGGACATGTCGCTGGTGCCGGGCTGCGTCTCGGCCGAGCCGAACGGCATGAGTTATCCCGAGCTGCGCGACAGCCTGAAGGCGATCGCCGAGCGGCATGAGGTCGCCGCCTTCGACTTCGTCGAGGTCAACCCGCCGCTCGATGTCGGCACCGGCGTCACCGCCTATCTCGGCGCGCTCACCGTCATCGAGTTCCTCGGCCAGATCTGCGCCCAGCCGCGCTGGGCCGCGCGCCGCCGCGCGAAAGCCGCCTGAAGAAGGAGACCATCATGGGAACCGAACGCGACGTCATCCCCGCCACCCGCGGCAAAGCCGTGCGCCTTGTGGCCGGCGAGGCAGTCAGGGTCGTCAACACTCACGGCTCGCAGGTGGTCGACACCTGGGCCTTCTGCGTCGAGGACCTGGCGCACCACATGTCGATGGAGCACACAAGGGTGGAGAACGGTCGGCTGATGCCGGCGGTCGGCCAGACCCTGTTCACCAACCAGCGCGAGCCGATCCTGGTGCTGGAGGAAGACAGCTCGCCCGGCATCCACGACACGCTAATGGCGGCCTGCGACCGCTGGCGCTACGAGCATCTCGGCTGCACCGAATATCACCGCAACTGTGCCGACAACATGGTCGAGGCGATGGCGGCGATCGGCCTGTCTGCCGACCGGGTGCCGCAGCCGCTGAACCTGTTCATGAACATCCCGGTCAACGCCGATCTCAGTCTGACTCAGGGCGAGCCGGTGACCAAGCCCGGCGACCATGTGCTGCTGCGGGCGGCGCGCGACTGCGTCGTCGTGTTCTCCGCCTGCCCGCAGGACATCACCCCGATCAATGGCGCCGGCCGCAAGCCGACCGAGGCGCATCTTGAGCTGCTGTGGTAGGGGGAGCCTCGCTTTACAGGCGCTCCGCCCTGGCTTTCAGGGCGCGGTACACGAGGCTGCGCAGGGTCTTCAGGCGGGGTTTGTCACGTTGTCGAGTGTGGCCGCGGGTGGGGGCCAGATGGATCCGGATTCAGGCCGCGATGCCTGCCGCGTCACGCCATGCCGCGAACGCCTCGGCTCGGAAGAGTCGGTGGGTGCGAGCGGTGGTGAGATGACGGCAGACGTTGAAGGTGTTGTAGGTCGCGGCATACATCGACAGGAACCGCTGCGCCGAGGCGGACGATTTGAACCGTTGCAGCTTGCACTCCCGTCGCCGGACCGGAACGTGTGAGCTTTCGGCCCGGTTATTCAGTCGCTTTCCGCGGATGTGAGGCATGCCGTCCAGTTGCAGATCACGAAGCGCGGCGCCGTAGGCCGGATACTTGTCCGTCACCCACTCGTCCGGGGCGATCCCCTGCTTCCGGAGGAGCTTGCGCATCAGCTTGCGGGCTGCGTGCTTGTCCCGCCTGGCCTGAACCAGCACCTCGAGCACCACACCCTCGGCATCGACGGCGCGCCAGAGATACATCGGCTTGCCGCCGATCCGGACGAACACCTCGTCGAGGTGCCATCGTCCATGCGGGGGCGGGCGGCGTGCCCGCAGCCGACGAGCAATGATCGGCCCGAACGACGTCACCCACCGGCGGATCGTCTCGTACGACACCTCAATGCCGCGCTCGGCGAGCAGGTCCTCGACGTCGCGGTAGCTCAGAGTGAAGCGCAGATACATCCAGATAGCGCGCTGGATCACATCGGATGGAAAGCGGTAGCCGGTATAGTCAGGCGGGGTCATGACGACCGCTACTCTGCTCGCGGGCGTGCCGCAAGGCCGTGAACGTGACAAGCCCCGGAAGAGGAGTTCGACTTCCTGGGCTACACGTTCGGACGGATGTATTCGGCGAGGACCGGCCAGGCGTACCTGGGGCACCGGCCATCCAAGAAGAGCATCAAGAGCGCTGTGGAGAAGATCCACGCGCTCACGGATCGGGCGGGGACGTGGCAAGAGACCACAACGCTGGTCGGGCAGTTGAACCGCACGCTACGCGGCTGGGCGAACTACTTCCAAATAGGCGCCGTCAGCAAGGCGTATCGGGCGCTCGACAGCTATACGGCGGTGCGGTTGCGCCGGTGGTTGCGCGCCAAGCACAAGTCCAGACGGCAACGGCGTGGGAGCTATCCACTCTCGCACCTCTACGGGCATTACGGGCTCGTGCGTCTGAACAGGCTTGGGCACGACGTGCCGTGGGCGAAGGCGTGAGTCTTGTCCGAGAGCCGGATGCGGGAGATCTGCATGTCCGGTTCGATGAGCGGGATGTGGAAACGGAGCCATGGTCGAACCAGTGAGGCACCGCCAGACGAAAGAGGCGGGAACAGATATGTTCGAACCTAAAGCCACCGCGCCACATCTCGACTCTACCGCAACCAACGATACCTGCAAGCCCTCGTCTTCGACGGGGGCTTGCTTGCTTTGTGGCCCAGCCAGCCCAAGATCGTGCCGAGATCCCCGGCCGGCATAGCCGCAGCTGGTCCTCGATCGAGGACCAGCTGCGCGTCCGAGGAATAGCGGGCATAGAGCGCGACACGGGTCATCGGTCCTCCTTCTCCTCTCTGTTCTCGTTGGCAGCCTGGCGCTGCAGCCGCTCATGCTCCTCCCGGGCCAGCTGCCGGCCCAACAACCGCGCGATCCGCAGCACCGCCGCGTCGATCCGCTCCCACCGGGCTGCGTCCTCCGGCATCGCTCCGCTCCGTGCCAGTGGCTCCTGGGGACCAGAGCTGCACCCGCAACACCGGCGGATCAATCCGTCGAGGCCGGCCGGGGCGACAAGGGCGGGCGCCGGACCGCGGAAACGGCCCTAGCCGCCGGAGCGCAGCTTCTTCAATCGAACCCCAGGGCCATCGCCGTTCTCGTCGATGAAAACAACGCCGGCCGCCTCCAAGGCCTGACGAATGGCAGCAAGGGTGACTGGAACGGGCTGACGTTCATCGGCCTCAAGGTGAACGATCGTACGGTGACTGACTGCTGCTTGCTCTATCGGCGCCAGCATAGCCATTCGCGGACCTTCATCACCGCGTCGGCGAAAGCCTGAGGCTCCTGCTGTGGCAGATTGTGCCCTGTATCGATCACGCGGTGCTCGTGCGGGCCTATGAACCTGCGGGCGTGATCGGCGGTCCCGCCTGGCTTCAGCGGGTCGCGTGCGCCGTCGAGCGTCACCGTCGGCACCGCAATCGCTGGCTGCTGCGCCAGGCGGTCTTCCAGTGACTGCAACGCTGGCTCGCCGGTTTCCAGACCAAAGACGTGCCGGTAGCAGTGGATGACGACATTCACGAAGTCAGGATTGTCGAAGGAGGTAGCAGTCCGACCGAACGTGGCTTGATCGAACTGCCAGCCGGGCGACCACTCCTCCCATAGCAGCCGGCACAGGTCGCGGCGATGCTGGGCCAGGCATTCGCGTCCGCGTTCAGTCTGGAAGAGATGCTGATACCAGCAGACGCGCTCAAGCGCCGGTATGGCGGGATGTCGTTGCCCGCTTACATTGATGATGTCGTAGCCGGCGTAGGAGACGAGACCGCCGATCCGCTCAGGCCACAGTGCCGCCGCCACGCAAGATGCGTTGCCGCCCCAATCGAACCCAGCCAGGATCGGGCCTTCCAGGTCCAAAGCGTCAGCAAGCTGGATGATGTCGCGGCCGCGCGCGGCCTGCTGCCCGCTCCGCATGATATCATCGGAGACGAAGCGGGTCGGGCCGAAGCCCCGTGTGTAGGGAACGATGACCCTCGCTTCGGCCTTGGCTAGGATCGGGGCGACTTCGTCGAAGGCTCGAACGTCGTATGGGAAGCCGTGCGTCAGGATCACCGGCCAGCCATCGGCGGGACCATATTCGACATAGGCAATCCGCAGGGTCTCGGTCTCGACGTTTCTCACCGAATGCTCATTCATGGGCGGCCATCCCGAATTGGGGAGGTCGCA
>NZ_JASATH010000105.1:0-27030 GCF_038440215.1 Inquilinus sp. OTU3971
CGGGGGGGCGGCTGGCGCGGCTCCGACCTCTCCCGCAAGCGGGAGAGGCAACGCATCGGGTTCTGTGACAACGAGCCATTGGTCAGGGCCGGACCAGATGAAGGCCAGACCGCCACGCTCGACCCGCTTCGGCGTCGTCGGCAGGTCCAGCCCGTATCGGGACCGGACGACCGAGGCCAAGTCATCGGCGCGGCCCTTGCGGGCGATCACCCTGGCCAGGGCCAGATCATCGCGCGGGCGCGCGGTGACGCCGGGCTCGCCCTCGGCGCGGCCGGACCGGGCGGGGAGGCCGATGAAGGCGGATCGGGGGGTGAGATCAGGCACGCAGGCGCTCCCCTTCCGGGTCGTGGAACACGGGCGACACCACCTCGACCGCCACCTCCTCGCCACGCACCGGGTCGCAGGCGCGCAAGGTCTCGCCGATCCGCGCCGGACCGCCGGACAGCAGGCCGAGGCCGATCCAGTGGCCGAGCCCCGGCGAGTAGGCGACCGAGGTCATGTAGCCCTGGTCGTTGGCGGCAGTGGCCGCCGCGCCGTTCGGGATGAAATGCGCCCCGGCCCGGAGCCGCCGCGACCGGTCGGCCGGCCGGAAGCCGACCAGGGCCGGCCGCGCCGGGTCCGCCAGCCCCGGCCGCCCGGCCAGGACCCGGCCGATATAGTCCTTCCTGGTCGACATCATCCGGCCGAGGCCGAGATCGGCGGCGGTGGTCTGGCCGTTCAGCTCGTTGCCGGCGGCATGGCCCTTCTCGATCCGCATCACGCCCAGCGCCTCGGTGCCGTAGGGGGTGACGCCGAGATCGGCGCCCGCCTGCGTCAGCCGCCGCACCAGCGCGTCGCCGTACCGGGCCGGCACGGCAATCTCATAGGCGAGCTCGCCGGAGAAGGAGATGCGGAACAGCCGCGCGGCGACGCCGCCGCAGACCGTCAGCTCGGCCGCGGCGAGATAGGGAAAGGCCTCGTTGCCGATGTCGAAGGGCGCATCGACGATCCGGGCCAGCAGCGCGCGCGCCTTCGGCCCGGCCACCGAGACCTGGGCCCACTGGTCGCTGACCGAGGTGAACTGGACGTCGAGCTCCGGCCACAGGCATTGGTGGCAGAACTCCATGTGCTGCATCACCTTGGCCGCGTTGGCGGTGGTGGTGGTGACCAGAAACCGGTCCTCGCCAAGCCGCGAGGTGGTGCCGTCATCCATGACAATGCCATCCTCGCGCAGCATCAGCCCGTAGCGCGCCTTGCCGACCGGCAGGGTGGTCCAGGTGTTGATGTAGAGCCGGTTCAGGAACTCGGCCGCGTCGGCGCCCTGCAGGTCGATCTTGCCGAGTGTGGAGACGTCGCAGAAGCCGACGGCGGAGCGGACCTGCCGGACCTCGCGGCTGACCGTCTCCAGCCAGTCCTTCTCGCCCGGCCGCGGGAAGTACTGGGCGCGCAGCCAGGCCCCGGCCTCGACGAACACCGCTCCCTGCTCCGCCGCCCAGTCATGCGACGGGGTCAGCCGGGTCGGTCGGAAGTCGCGGCCGCGGGCATGGCCGGCGAAGGCGCCCAGCGACACCGGCGTGTAGGGCGGGCGGAAGCGGGTGGTGCCGACCGCCTCGACGTCGCGCCTGGTGATCTCGGCCATGATGCCGATGGCGTTGACGTTCGAGGTCTTGCCCTGGTCGGTCGCCATGCCGAGGGTGGTGTAGCGCTTGAGGTGCTCGACCGCGCGGAAGCCCTCGCGCTCGGCCAGCTCGATGTCCTTGTCGGTGACGTCGTTCTGCAGGTCGACAAAGCGCTTGCCGCCGCCACCCTGGACCCGCCAGAGGGGGCTGACGCCGGTCGGCTCGGGCGCCGTCTCCGGCGGGTCGAAGCCGCCGCCGTCGAAGCCGCAATCCCTCGCCGCTTCGATCCCGGCCCGGCCGCCGCCGGCGAGGCAGCCGGCCAGGTCGAACACGCCGGCGGCGCTGCCGGCCACGGTCATGCCCATGGGCAGGTCGCCCGGGACGAAGGCGGCGAGGTCCGCGTTCCATGCCGGACGGCCGCCGAGATGCGAGGTCAGGTGGACGTTGGGGCTGAAGCCGCCGGACATCGCCAGCAGGTCGCAGGGCAGCGTCGACGATCGGCCGGCCGCGTCGCGGATCTCGACCGCGTGCAGCCCGCGCGCGCCGCCGACCGCCCGCGTCACCACCGCCCCGGCCAGGAGCCGCGTGCCGGCCTGCTGCAGCGTCGATCCCGGCCTTGCGTCGACGATCGCCTCCACCGCCACCCCCGCGGCGGCGAGGTCGGCGGCCACGGACCCGGCGGTGTCGTTGTTGGCGAAGACCACGGCGCGGCGGCCCGGCGCCACGGCGTAGCGGTTCAGATAGGTCCGGACCGCGCCGGCCAGCATCACGCCCGGCCGGTCGTTGTCGCCGAACACCAGTGGCCGTTCCAGGCTGCCCGCTGCCAGGACGCAGCGCCTGGACACGATGCGCCACAGCCGCTGGCGTGGCGCGTGCGGCTCGGGCAACGGGAGATGGTCGCCGACCCGCTCGACCGCGCCATAGGTGCCGTGGTCGAACACGCCGAACACCGTGGTCCGGCGCAGGATCCGCACTTCCGGCAGGCTCGCCAGCTCGGCCTCGGCCGAGGCCGCCCAATCGGGCGCCGCCTGGTCGCCGAGGGATCGGCGTTCGGACAGCAGGGTGCCGCCGAGGCGGGCGCCCTCGTCGCACAGGATCACCCGCGCCCCGGAGCGGCCGGCCGCCAGCGCCGCCGCGAGCCCGGCCGGGCCGGCGCCGACCACCAGCACGTCGCAGTGTATCGTCGCCTTCTCGTAATGGTCGGGGTCCGCCTCGGTCGCGGCGCGGCCGAGGCCGGCGGCGTGGCGGATCAGCGGCTCGTACACCTTCTCCCAGAACCGGGCCGGCCACATGAAGGTCTTGTAGTAGAAGCCGGCGGCGAAGATGGGCGAGAGCAGCCCGTTCACCGCCATCAGGTCGAAGCCGAGGGACGGCCAGCGGTTCTGGCTATCCGCCTGCAGCCCGTCGAACAGCTCGACCATGGTGGCCCGGCTGTTCGGCTCGCGCCGAGCGCCGCGGCGCAGTTCCACCAGCGCGCTCGGCTCCTCCGCCCCGGCCGAGAGGATGCCGCGCGGGCGATGATATTTGAACGACCGTCCGGTCAATCCGACGCCGTTGGCCAGCAGGGCCGAGGCCAGGGTGTCGCCGGAATGGCCCGCGAGCTCGCGCCCGTCGAAGCGGAAACGCAGCGTCGCCGAACGGTCGATCAGGCCACCCGTCGGGAGGCGGAAGCCGCTCATCGCTGCGCCTCCATGGCCCCTCGGGCCTGAGCGTCGACGGCGCCGAGGATGCGGTGGTCACGGGTGTCGCGTGTCACCACCAGCCAGGAGCGGCAGCCGCCGCCGTGATACCAGTATTCGGCCAGCGCCCCGGCCGGGTTGTCGCGGCGATAGGCGTAGTCGACGAAGGCGTCGATGCCGGCATCGGGCGCCGGGCGCGTCACGGTGGCGTCGCCGAGATAGCTGAACTCCTCCGCCGCGCGCTCGCCGCAATGGGGACAGGGGATCCGCATGGTCGTGTCCCTCAGTGCAGGTTCGGCTGGGCGCCGACACCCTTCTCGTCGATCAGGTGGCCGGTGGCGAAGCGGTCGAGGCGGTAGGCCGCGTTCAGCGCATGCGGTTCGTCATGGGCAATGGTGTGGGCGAAGCACCAGCCCGAGGCTGGCGTCGCCTTGAACCCGCCATAGCACCAGCCGGCGTTGAGATAGAGGCCGCGCACCGGCGTGCGGTCGATGATCGGGCTGCCGTCCATCGACATGTCCATCAGCCCGCCCCATTGCCGCAGCAGGCGCAGCCGGCCGAGCTGCGGCAGGATCGCCAGGCCGCCCTCGACCACATCCTCCACCACCGGCAGGTTGCCGCGCTGGGCGTAAGAGTTGTAGCCGTCGATGTCGCCGCCGAAGACCAGCCCGCCCTTGTCGGACTGGCTGACGTAGAAATGGCCGGCACCGAAGGTGATGACGCCGTCGACCAGCGGCTTCAGCCCCTCCGACACGAAGGCCTGCAGCACATGGCTCTCGATCGGCAGCTTCAGCCCGGCCAGGGCCGCGACGCGGGAGGAGTTGCCGGCGCAGGCCAGGCCGATCTTGCCGGCGCGGATGCGGCCGCGACTGGTCTCGACCCCCACCACCGCGCCGTCCTCGACCGCGATGCCGGTGACCTCGCAGTTCTGGATGATGTCGACGCCGCGGCTATCGGCCGCGCGGGCATAGCCCCAGGCGACGGCGTCGTGCCGCACCGTGCCGCCGCGGCGCTGCAAGAGGCCGCCCTGGATCGGGAAGCGCCCATTGTCGAAGTCGAGCAGCGGCACCAGCGCCCGCACCTGCTCACGGTCGAGCAACTCGGCATCGACGCCGTGCAGCCGCATGGCGTTGCCGCGGCGGGCATAGGCGTCGCGCTGGGCGTCGGAGTGGAACAGGTTCAAGACGCCGCGCTGGCTGACCATGGCGTTGTAGTTCAGGTCCTGCTCCAGCCCCTCCCACAGCTTCATCGACCATTCGTAGAACGGGATGTTGCCGGGCAGCAGGTAGTTGGAGCGGATGATGGTGGTGTTGCGGCCAACATTGCCGCCGCCGATCCAGCCCTTCTCCAGCACCGCGACGCGGGTGATGCCGTGCTCCTTGGCCAGGTAGTGGGCGGTGGCCAGGCCATGCCCGCCGCCACCGACGATGATCACGTCATAGTCCGGCTTCGGCGCCGCGTCGCGCCACGCCGGCGTCCAGCCCTTCTGGCCTTTGAAGGCCTGGCCCAGCACCGAGAAGATCGAATAGCGCACGCAGCCTCCGCCCCTGGATCGCCTGCAGTATCCGGCAGACCCGGATCACGATTTGCCTCAGCGCGCCACCGGCATGTCCCAATGGGACAAGCCGCTCAGCCCTCGCGCTCCTTCGCCGGCGGATGGCCGAAGCGGGTGCGGTAGCTGCGCGAGAAATGGCTGGCGCTGACGAAGCCGCAGGCCAGCGCCACCTCGGTCACCGACAGGGTGGTCTGGCGTAGATGCCGCCGCGCCGCGCGCAGCCGCAGGTCGAGGTAATGCTCGGCCAGGCTGCGGCCGAGCCGGTCGCGGAACAGCCGTTCGAGCTGGCGCAGCGACAGGCCGGCGACCGCCGCGAGCTCGGGCCGCGACAGCGGCTCCTCGATCCGCTCCTCCATCTTCGCCAGCGCCGCCAGCAGGCCGGGATGGCTGACGCCGAAGCGCCGGCGCGGATCGAGTCGCTGCGGGTCGTCGCCATGGCGCAGCTGGGTGTGCATGAACCAGTCCGCGACCTGGGCGGCCAGGGCCGCACCGTCACGCTGGCCGATCAGCGCCTGCATCAGGTCGAGCGCGGCGATGCCGCCGGAGCAGGTCAGCCGGCCGCGGTCGATCTCGAACAGATGGCCGGTCGGCTCCAACTCCGGGAAGCGCTCGGCGAAGGCAGCGTGGTGGTCCCAGTGCAGGGTGAAGCGGTGGCCGTCCAGCACCCCGGCCCGGGCCAGCAGGTAGGGACCGCCGGAGACCGCGCCCAGAGCCGTGCCGTGCCGCGCCAGGTCGCGCAGCCGGGCCAGGGTCGGCGGATGGTCGAAGCCCTCGACCCCGGTGCCGGCGCAGACCACCAGCAGGTCGGCCTCGGCCATCGCCTCCGGCGGCCGGTCCGGCGCGATGGCGATGCCGTTCGAGGCGCGCACCGGCTGCCCGTCCGGGCTGAAATGCAGCCAACGGTAGCGCTCGCGACCGCCCAGAAGGTTGGCCGCCCGCAGCGGCTCGATCGCCGCGGCATAGGGCATCAGCGGGAAGTTCGGGATCAGCAGGAAGCCGACCGTGTATGCCCCCTCCATCCGCATCCCTCCTGCCGCCCGGGCAAAAGGGACGCGATCGGCCCCTCCGGGTCAAGCCTCGGCCGGCGGTTGCATGCTTCTTGCTTGGCGAGCCGCGCCGTTTCACTCTTCGACAGCGGGACGTCCCGTGGTCCAGCCGAGGCAGGAGTGCCCGTGTCCATCGTCGCCGCCCTTCACCATGTCACCCGCTACCGCTACGACCGCCCGGTGGCGCTCGGGCCGCAGGTGGTCCGGCTGCGCCCGGCACCGCATTCCCGCACCCGGATCCCCAGCTATTCGCTGACGGTCACGCCGGCCGAGCATTTCGTGAACTGGCAGCAGGATCCGCACGGCAACTGGCTGGCGCGGCTGGTGTTCCCGGAGAAGGCGACTGAGTTCGCGATCGAGGTCGACCTGACGGCCGAGATGACCGTCATCAACCCGTTCGACTTCTTCATGGAGCCCTTCGCCGAGACCTTTCCCTTCGTCTACCCCAAGGAGCTGCGGGCCGAGCTCGCGCCCTATCTGGAGCCGGAGCCGGCGGGCCCGCGCCGTGCCGCTTTCGTGGCGGGACTGCCTCAAGAAGAGGCACGCACCATCGATTTCCTGGTCGGGCTGAACGCCCGGCTGCAGCAGGACATCCGCTACGTGGTCCGGCTGGAGCCCGGCGTGCAGGAGCCGGAGGAGACGCTGGCGCTGGCCTCCGGCTCCTGCCGCGATTCCGCCTGGCTGCTGGTGCAGATCCTGCGCCAGCTCGGCCTGGCCGCCCGCTTTGTCTCCGGCTACCTGATCCAGCTCAAGGCCGATATCGACCCGCTGGACGGGCCGAAGGGCACCGACAAGGACTTCACCGACCTGCACGCCTGGGCCGAGGTCTATATCCCCGGCGCCGGCTGGATCGGCCTCGACGCCACCTCCGGCCTGTTGTGCGGCGAGGGCCACATCCCACTGGCGGCGACCCCGCATTACCGCTCCGCCGCCCCGATCAGCGGCGTGGTGGAGCCGGCGGAGGTCGAGTTCGAGTTCGCGATGGAGGTGTCGCGCATCATCGAGCCGATCCGCATCACCATGCCGTTCTCGGACGAGGCCTGGCGCGCGCTCGACCGGCTGGGCGAGCAGGTCGATGCCGACCTCACCGCGCAGGATGTCCGCCTCACCATGGGCGGCGAGCCGACCTTCGTCTCGATCGACGATTTCGAGTCGGCGGAATGGAACATCGCCGCGGTCGGCCCGACCAAGCGCGTCTTCGCCGACGACCTGATCCGGCGGCTGCGGACCCGCTTCGGCCCGGGCGGCCTGCTGCATTACGGCCAGGGCAAGTGGTATCCGGGCGAAAGCCTGCCGCGCTGGGCCTTCGGCCTGTACTGGCGGCGCGACGGCAAGCCGGTCTGGCGCGACCCCGGCCTGATCGCGACCGAGGCCGCCCGCCCGGCCGAGGCCGGCGCTGCCGAGGCCGAGCGCCTGGCCGAGAGAGTCGCCGAACGGCTCGGCCTCGCCGGCTATGTCATGCCGGCCTATGAGGACCCGGCGCATTGGCTGCTGAAGGAAGCCGAGCTTCCGGCCAATGTCGACCTGCGGGACCCGAAGATCGCGGACCCGGAGGAGCGCGCCCGCATGATCCGGACCTTCGAGCGCGGTCTCGCCGCCCCCACCGGCTACGTCCTGCCGGTGCAGCGCTGGGCCGCGCGGCACGGCGGGCGCTGGATGAGCGAGCGCTGGGCCCTGCGCCGCGGCCGGCTGTTCCTGATCCCGGGCGACTCTCCGGTCGGGCTGCGGCTGCCGCTGAGCTCGCTGCCCTGGGTGCCGAAGGACGACTATCCCGCGGTCGTGCCGCAGGATCCGTTCGACGAGCACCCGCCGCTGCCGGATTTCCACCAGCCCCGCCCGGCGGTGGCCGGCGGCATCGCCCCGCGGCAGCCGGTCGCGCCGCAGCGGGATCCGACGGTCGAAGACGTGGTCCGCACCGCGCTAAGCTTCGAGCCGCGGGACGGCGTGCTGTGCGTGTTCATGCCGCCGGTCGAGCGGCTGGAGGATTATCTCGAGCTGCTGGCCGAGATCGAGGCCGTCGCCGGGGAGGCCGGCCGGCCGATTCAGATCGAGGGCTACCCGCCGCCGCACGACCCGCGGCTGCAGGTGATCAAGGTGACGCCGGATCCGGGCGTGATCGAGGTCAATGTCCACCCCGCCGCCAGCTGGCACGAGGCGGTCGAGATCACCGCCGGCCTGTACGAGGAGGCGCGGCAGACCCGGCTGGGCACCGACCGGTTCATGACCGACGGGCGCCACATCGGCACCGGCGGCGGCAACCATGTCGTTCTCGGCGGCGTCACCCCGGCGGATTCGCCCTTCCTGCGCCGCCCCGACCTGCTGAAGAGCCTGGTGGTGTACTGGCAGCGCCATCCGGCCCTGTCCTACCTGTTCTCCGGTCTGTTCATCGGCCCGACCAGCCAGGCGCCGCGGGTCGACGAGGCGCGGCACGATTCGCTGTATGAGCTGGAGATCGCCCTGGCCCAGGTGCCGCCGCCCGAGGCCGGCCCCCTGCCCCTATGGCTGGTCGACCGGCTGTTCCGCAACCTGCTGGTCGATGTCGGCGGCAACACCCACCGCGCCGAGATCTGCATCGACAAGCTGTATTCGCCGGACGGGCCGACCGGTCGCCTGGGCCTGGTCGAGTTCCGCTCCTTCGAGATGCCGCCCGACGCCCGCATGAGCCTGGCGCAGCAGCTGCTGCTGCGGGCGCTGATCGCCTGGTTCTGGCGCGAGCCGCAGGAGGGCGGGCTGGTGCGCTGGGGCACCGCGCTGCACGACCGCTTCATGCTGCCGCATTTCGTCTGGCAGGACATGCTCGGCGTGCTGTCCGACCTGCGGCGGGCCGGCTACGCCTTCGATCCGGACTGGTTCGAGGCCCAGCGCGAATTCCGCTTCCCGATCCTCGGCCGGGCCGAGCGCGGCGGCGTGGCGCTGGAGCTGCGCCAGGCGCTGGAACCCTGGCATGTGATGGGCGAGGAAGGTGCCGGCGGCGGCACCGCCCGCTATGTCGACAGCTCGGTCGAGCGGCTGCAGATCCGGGCCGAGGGTTTCGTCCCCGGCCGCCACATCATCGCCTGCAACGGCCGCCGCCTGCCGCTCAACGGCACCGGCACCTCGGGCGAGGCGGTGGCGGGCATCCGCTTCAAGGCCTGGCAGCCGCCCAGCGGCCTGCACCCGAACATCCCGGTCCACACTCCGCTGACCTTCGACGTGATCGATGCCTGGAACGGCCGGTCGCTGGGCGGCTTCGTCTACCACTCCGCCCATCCCGGCGGCCGGAGTTACGACACATTTCCGGTAAATTCGTATGAAGCCGAAGCGCGACGGCTCGCGCGCTTCCAGGATCACGGGCATACTCCCGGGCCGATGGCCATGCCGGCCGAAGAGCGAACGAGCGAATTTCCGTTGACCTTGGATCTCAGGACACCCGTTGGCCGGTGAAGCTTCGCTGCGCGCCGGGGAGGATGCGATGACGGCCCGGACCGCGGCCCGGCGCCTGCAGGACTGGATCGCCGGCTACACCCCCCTGCCCGGCGTGCCGGACGAGCTGATCGGCCCGGATGGGAAGCCGCGCGCCTATTGGCGGGACTTCCTCGACGTCATGGCCAGGCTGGCGCCTGACGAGGCCGAGCGCCGCTTCGCCGCCGCCGACCGGCACATCCGCGACACCGGCGTGTCCTACCGCGTCCATGGCGAGGCCAGCGAGCGATCCTGGCCGCTGAGTCGCGTGCCGCTGCTGGTCTCGGCGGCGGAATGGCGCGAGATCGAGGCCGGGGTGATCCAGCGGGCCGAGCTGCTGGAGACGGTGCTGCGCGACCTCTACGGCGACGGACGGCTGGTGGCGGAGGGGGCGCTGCCCGCCGCGGCGGTCGCCGGCAGCCCGGACTTCCTGCGCCCGCTGCACGGCGTGGCGCCCCCGGGCGGCCGCTATCTGCATCTCTACGCCGCCGATCTCGGCCGCGGCCCGGACGGGCGCTGGTGGGTGCTGAACGACCGCACCCAGGCCCCGTCCGGCGGCGGCTATGCGCTGGAGAACCGGCTGATCCTGTCCCGCGCCCTGCCGGCGCTGTACCACGAGATGAATGTCGAGCGGCTGGCCCCGTTCTTCGGCGCGCTGCGCGCCGGGCTGGCGGCGGTGGCGGACCGGTCCGATCCGCGGATCTGCCTGCTCAGCTCCGGCCGCTACAGCGAGACCTATTTCGAGCAGGCGCATCTGGCCCGCTATCTCGGCCTGATGCTGGTCGAGGGCGACGACCTGGTGCTGCATGACGGACGGATCCATGTCCGCACCATCGCCGGGCTGAAGCGCGCCGACGTGCTGTGGCGCCGGGTCGACGCCGATTTCTGCGACCCGCTGGAGCTCAACACATCCTCGCGGCTGGGCGTGCCTGGCCTCCTGGAGGCGATCCGCGGCGGCCAGGTGGTGGTCGCCAACATGCCCGGCGCCGGGCTGGCCGAGGCGCGCATCCTGCTGAGCTTCCTGCCGGCGCTGTGCCGCCGCCTGCGCGGCGAGGAACTGACGCTGCCCAATGTCGCCACCTGGTGGTGCGGCCAGCCGCAGGAGCGGGAGACCGTGCTGGCCGCGCTGCCCGAGCTGGCGGTCGCGGCCGCCTTCGGCGCCACCGTCCCCGGCTTTCCGGGGCAGCCATCGGTGCTCGGCGCCGAGGCGCCGCAGCGGGCGCGGCTGGAGGCAGCGATCCGGACCCGCCCCGTGGACTATGTCGGGCAGGAGGTGGCGCGGCTGTCGACCACGCCGGCCTGGCAGGACGGCAAGCTGGTGCCGCGGCCCTTCGTGCTGCGCGTCTTCGCCGCCGCGACGCCGGATGGCTGGAAGGTGATGCCGGGCGGGTTCTGCCGCATCTCCGACCGGCTGGACGCGCGCGCGGTGTCGATGGGCCAGGGGGTGCAGACCGCCGATGTCTGGATCCTGGCCGACCGCCCGGTCGAGCCGACCTCGCTGCTGCCGCGGCAGGACCGCGTTCCGATCCGCCGGATCGCCGGCAACCTGCCGAGCCATGCTGCCGACAGCCTGTTCTGGTTCGGCCGCTATCTCGAGCGCGCCGAGGCGACGCTGCGGCTGGTGCGGCGGCTGTGCTCGAGCCTGGTCGAGGCCGACCCCGCCATCCATGGCAGCGGCCAGACGCTGGACCGGCTGCAGAAGCTGCTGGTGGCCTGGGGCGCCGTGCCGCGGCCGAAGCCGGGCGACAGCGCCAGCGCCGTCGCCGCCGCCGCCCTGAACCAGGCCGAGAACTACGGCGCCGCGATCTCGCTGGTGCGCTCGGCCCGCCGCGCCTCCTCCGGCATCCGCGAGCGGCTGTCCGCCGATTCCTGGCCGCTGCTGGCCGAGCTGGAGGGGCGGCTGGGCGAGCCCGGCGAGACCGAGCTGCCGGAGGGCGAGACCTTCCACCGCGCCGACCGGGCCCTGCATGTGATCGCCGCCCTGTCCGGCCTGGCCCAGGAGAACATGAACCAGGTCGCCGGCTGGCGCTTCCTCGACATGGGGCGGCGGATCGAGCGCGGCATCAACACCTGCCGCTTCGCCCGCAACCTGGCCGAGCCCGACACCACCACCGACGATCTCGACGCGCTGCTCGACCTCGTGGATTCCCAGATCAGCTACCGGTCGCGCTACGTCATCGGGCCGGCCATGGCGCCGGTGCGCGACATGGTGGTGCTGGATCCCTTCAACCCGCGGGCGGTGGCCTTCCAGGTCGAACGGCTGCTGCAGCACCTGAAGGCGCTGCCGTCGCTGCGCGAGGACGGCATGCCGGAGGCGCCGCTGCGGCTGGCCACCATCATCTCCGGCATCCTGTCGGCAGCCCAGGCCGAATCCCTCGACAACAACCAGATCCTGGGGCTCGAGCAGAAGCTGATGCAGCTGTCCGAGGCGATCGGCGACCGCTATTTCCTGCAGGGCCGCAACGCGGTGCGGCCCGAGAAGCTGACGGGGCTGTATTGATCTACGACATCCGTCACCTCTCGACCTACGCCTATGAGACGCCGGTCAGCTTCGCCCGCTGCGTCCTGCGCCTCTTGCCCAGCGACCGGGCGGAGCAGCGGGTGCTGTCGCGGGCGATCGAGGTGCGGCCGGTGCCGGCCGCCTCCGCCGCACGGCGCAGCTTCTTCGGCAATGACGTCGTCACCGTCACCATCGAGGCGGCGCATCGCGAGCTGCGGGTCGACGCCCGGTCCCGGGTCGAGGTGACGCGCGACACCGGCGACCTGCTGCGCCAGGCCAGCCGGCCCTGGGAGGAGGTGCGGGAGCGCGCCTTCGCCGCCGCGACGCTGGCCCCGTCCTCCCCCGCCCATCACCTCTATCCGAGCCGGCTGGTGCCGATCCTCGGCCCGCTGTCGGCCTATGCCCATGTCAGCTTCCCGCCCGGCCGCCCGATCCTGGAGGCCGCCACCGAGCTGATGCACCGGATCAAGGCCGACTTCACCTACGACCCGAAGGCGACGGCGGTCTCGACCCCGCTGATCGAGGCCTTCGAGGCGCGCCGCGGCGTGTGCCAGGACTTCGCCCACATCATGATCGCCTGCCTGCGCGGCGTCGGCCTGCCCGCCGCCTATGTCAGCGGCTATCTGCGCACCCTGCCGCCGCCCGGCAAGCCGCGGCTGGAAGGCGCTGACGCCACCCATGCCTGGGTGTCGGCCTGGTGCGGCGAGGAGTTCGGCTGGCTCGGCTTCGACCCGACCAATGCGGTGCTGGTCGAGAACGACCACATCGTCCTGGCCAACGGCCGGGACTATGCCGATGTGTCGCCGATCGACGGGGTGATCCTCGGCGCCGGCATGCAGGCCCTGACCGTGAAGGTCGACGTCGTCCCGGTGACCTGACACCAACAAATCGTGGTCCCGCTCGGCGCAATCATGCCTTGACGCTTGCGGCCGACCGGCTTTATTAATCGATTAATATAGTGCCGGTCAGGCACAGCGAAGACGGTTGCCATGGGGAGGAGACGGATGAGCTGGTGGAGGACGAGCGGGCTCGTCGTCGGCGCCGGGCTGGGTGTCCTGGTGGCGACGGCGGCGGGTGCCGAGACGCTGACGCTCTATTGGAACGCCGGCCACGCCTACCAGGCCTATGCCGACGTGATCAAAAAATTCGAGACCGACCACCCCGGCTGGACGGTGCGCTGGGAGAAGTTCCAGTGGCCCGACATGCGGACCAAGCTGGTCGCGGATTTCTCGGCCAGGAACCCGCCCGATCTCGTCGCCGAGCCCGGCGGCTGGGTGCAGGAGTTCGGGCAGCAGGGCCTGCTTGTGCCGCTCAACGATTTCGTCGCCGCGGATGGCGAGGCGATGGGCTTCCCGGCGGACTGGCAGCCCTATGCCGTGGACCGGAACAAGCTCGGCGACCAGGTCTACGGCGTCCAGATCCACCTGACCTGCGCGACCCTGGTCTACAATGTCGACCTGCTGAAGGCGGCGGGCTTCGACGGCCCGCCCAAGACCTGGGAGGAGTTCCGGGCCGTGGCCAAGGCGACGACGTCGGGCGCGCGCTTCGGCTTCGCGCCCAATCCCAGCCTCGGCTACTACTGGTCCTGGTTCCTGCAGAACGGCGTCCGCTACTACGACCCGAAGACCAACAAGGTCACCCTCGACAGCCCGGAGGCGATCGAGGCGATCCAGTTCCTCGCCGACCTGATCCAGAAGGACAAGGCCGCCACCAAGCCCGTCGCCGGCGCGGATTACGAAGGGCCGCAGAAGCTGTTCACCGCCAACCGGGTGGCCATGATCGTCACCGGCCCGTGGGATGTGAAGCCGATCCGGTCCGGCAACCCGCGGCTGAACTGGGCGGTCGCGCCGTCGCTGACGAACAAGGTCCAGGCGACCTTCGCCGGCGGGGTCAGCCTGATGATCCCGAAGGACGCCCGGCACCCGAAGGAGGCCTGGGACCTGCTCAAGGGCCTGGTCGCGCTCGACACCGAGCTCGCCGCCACCAAGGAGGCCGGCATGACCATGCCGCGCAGATCCTGGGCCGAGAGCCCGGAGGTGCGGGCCGACCCGGTGATCGGCAGCTTCGGCCAATGCCTGTCCTACGCGCAGGATGTCAGCGCCGAGCTGCGGCTGACCGGCAAGCAGGCCCGGATCGACAAGCTGCTGCAGAGCGCGCTGGAGGACATCATCTACAACGACGTGCCGGCGGCCGAGGCCCTGCCGAAATTCACGGCGGAGGCCAACGCCATGCTGGCGGGCCAGTAGGCCGGTGGCGGTCGGCGGCAGCGCCGCGGCGGCGTTCGGGCCGGCGGTGCGGCGGCGGGGCCGCCTGAGCCGGCGAACACGGCATACGATCACGGCCTATACGCTGCTGCTGCCGGCGATCCTCTACTTCGCCGTCTACTTCTTCTATCCGATCGCGCTGGAATTCTGGGCCAGCCTGCAAAGCGGCCAGCCGCTGATCGGCGACAGCCGCTTCGCCGGCCTCGCCAACTACGCCACGGCGCTCGGGGACGGGCGGGTCCGGCAATCCGTCGTCGTGACCCTGGCCTTCTCGGTCGGCGTCACCGTTGCGAGCATCGCCATCGGCCTCGGCCTGGCGCTGCTGCTGAACCGGCCGCTGCCCGGGTTGGCCCTGTTCCGGGCGGTCATCTTCTTCCCCTATATCATCTCCTTCGTGATCGTCGCGCTGATGTGGCAGGCGATCCTCGACCCCTACACCGGCATCCTGAACGGGATCCTCGCCGGGCTCGGCCTGCCGACGCAGAACTGGCTGGCCGAGCCGGCGACCGCGCTGCCGACCCTGATCGCCATCGCGGTCTGGAAGGATGTCGGCTACGCCATGCTGATCTATCTCGCGGCGCTGCAGTCGATCCCGTCCGACTTCCACGACGCCGCCGCGATCGACGGCGCCACGCCCGGCCAGCGGTTCCGGTATGTCACCTGGCCGCTGCTGACGCCGACGACGCTGTTCATCGCCGTGGTCAGCATGATCGCCCAGCTGCAGGAGTTGGCGCCGGCCTATCTGATCACCAAGGGCGGCCCGGCGGAGGCGACCCGGCTGTTCAGCCTGCACGTCTTCGAGGCCGCCTTCTACGAGCTCAACATCGGCTACGCCTCGGCGCTGGCCTTCCTGATGTTCCTGCTGATCCTGGCGGTCACCTTCGTCCAGTTCCGCCTGCTGAACCGGGATGTCAGCTATTGAGCGCCGCCGCGACCACCCGGGCCGGGACGGCCGTTACCTACCTCTTGCTGCTGCTGGCGGCGGCGCTGTGCGTCTTCCCGTTCCTGTACATGCTGTCGCTGTCGCTGCAGAGCGATGCCGACATCTTCAGCGGCCTGCCGATCCTGGTGCCGGAGGCGCTGCAGTTCACCAACTATGTCGACATCTGGCAGAAGGCGCCCTTCGCCCGCTTCGTGCTGAACAGCGTCATCGTCGCCGGCGGGATCACGCTGCTGCACCTGATCTTCGACCCGCTCGCCGGCTACGTCTTCGCCAAGCTGGAGTTCCCGGGCAAGCGCGTGCTGTTCGTCGCGGTGCTGTCGACGCTGATGATCCCGTTCTTCATCCGCATGATCCCGCTCTATGTGCTGACTGCGCGGATGGGCTGGCTCGACACCTATCAGGGGCTGATCGTGCCCTTCGCCATGAGCGCCTATGGCATCTTCCTGATGCGCCAGTTCATCCGCCCGATCCCGAGCGAGCTGATCGACGCAGCGCGCATCGACGGCTGCTCGGAGATCGGCATCTACTGGCGGATCGTACTGCCGCAGGTGAAGCCCGCGCTGGCCACCCTGGCGCTGCTGACCTTCGTGTTCCAATGGAACGAGTTCCTGTGGCCGCTGGTGGTGGTGAGCAGCACGGAGATGCGGCCGATCACGACGGGGCTGACGCTGTTCAACCAGGAATTCTTCACCCAGTGGAACATGACGGCGACGGGCGGGGTGATCCTGTTCGTCCCGAGCCTGGTCCTGTTCCTGTTCACCCAGCGCACCTTCGTCCGCAGCGTCATGCTGGCGGGCATGAAGTGACGGAGCCCGCATGAGCCGCCCGAACGTCATCGTCTTCTTCACCGACCAGCAGCGCTGGGACACCGTCGGCGCCCATGGCAACCCGCTGGACCTGACGCCGAATTTCGACCGGCTGGCCCGGACCGGCACCTTCGTCGCCAACTCCTTCACCTGCCAGCCGGTCTGCGGGCCGGCCCGTTCGGTGTTCCAGACCGGGCGCTATGCGACGGAGACCGGCTGCTACCGCAACGACATCCCGCTGCCGAAGGACGAGACGACGCTGGCGCACCATTTCGACGCCGCCGGCTACGACACCGCCTATATCGGCAAATGGCATCTCGGCTCGGCCGAGCCGGTGGCGCCGGGGGAGCGCGGCGGCTATCGCCACTGGCTGGCCTCCAACATCTTGGAGTTCACCTCCGGCCCGTTCGACACGGTGGTGCACGATAATCACGGCCGGCCGGTGCGGCTGCCGGGCTATCGCGTCGACGCGCTGACCGATGCGGCGATCCGCTATGTCGCGACGCCGCGGGACGACCCGTTCTTCCTGTTCCTGTCCTTCCTCGAGCCGCACCACCAGAACCAGACCGACAACTACCCGGCGCCGCTGGGCTATGAGGAACGGATCCGCCGCAAGCTCGCCGTTCCCGGCGACCTCGCCGCCCTCGGCGGCTCCACGGCGGCGCATCTGCCCGGTTATCTCGGCATGGTCGCCCGCCTGGACGAGGCGTTCGGCCGGCTGGTCGAGGCCCTCTACAGCCTCGGACGGCTGGAGGACACGATCATCCTCTTCACCTCGGACCATGGCTGCCACTTCAAGACCCGCAACAACGAGTACAAACGCTCCTGCCACGAGGCGTCGATCCGGGTGCCGACGCTGCTGCACGGGCCGGGCTTCGAGGATGTCGGCGCCTTCGACGGGCTCGTCAGCCTGGTCGACCTGGCGCCGACCCTGCTCGACGCGGCGGGACTCGCGATCCCGGAAACGATGCAGGGGCGCCCGCTCCTCCGCACGATCCGGGGCGGGGAAGCGCCGCGTGAAGACATCTTCGTCCAGATCAGCGAGCACCATGTCGGCCGCGCCCTGCGCACCCGCCGCTGGAAATACGAGGTCGAGGCGCCGGACGGGGATGGCTGGAACGACCCGGCGAGCGACCTCTACGCCGAGGCGCGGCTGTACGATCTCGATGAGGATCCGAACGAGCTGCGCAACCTCGTCGCCTCGCCCGCCCATGCCGAAACGCGGGCGGCGCTGCGCAGCCGTCTCCTGGCCCTGATCGAGGAGGCCGGCGAGACGCGGCCCGAGATCCTTCCCGTCGAAAGCAGAAATTGGCATGAAGGGCTGGTGAGCGAGGGCTGATCCCGCTCCGGATCGCCGAGGGCATGGACGACAGCAGTTCCGAACGGAAGCGGGCACCGACCATGGCCGACGTCGCCCGTCGCGCCGGGGTCTCGACCGCCGCCGTCTCCTATTTCCTGAGCGGCGACAGCAGGCGGCTGAGATTCGTCGGGCAGGAGGCGCGCCAGCGCATCCTCGACGCGGTGCGCGAGCTGAACTATGTCCAGAACCGCACCGCCCGCCAGCTCCGGCGGCGCCAGGCGGAACGCATCGCCCTCCTTCTGCCGCGGCTCGGCGTGCCGTTCAGCGATCGCATCGCGCAGGAGATCCAGTCGGCGGCGGCGACCAGCGGCTTCTCCACCATCATCGCGGCCGGCGACACGCCGGAGCGGATGGACCGGATCGTGCGCGAGATCGAGAGCGGCCTGGCCGACGGCGTCATCGCCGACTGGCAGCACCTGTCCGAGGCCGAGGTGGTGCAGTTCGCCGACCGTCTCGCCGCCGCCGGGCGGCCGGCCGTGGTCTTCCATCCGTCGGTCGAGCCGGCGGGCTTCTCCGTGGTCCGCCAGCACACCGCCGAGGCGGTCGGGGTGGCGCTCGACCATTTGTACGAGGCCGGCCACCGCCGCATCGCCTATATGCAGCACGACAAGGCGGCGGAGGGCAGCCGGCTGGCCGCCTATCGCCGCTTCCTCGCCGCGCGGGGGCTGCCGCCGGAGCCCGAACTCCTGGTCGGCGGCGCCGAGGCGCGCAAGGCCGCCTTCGCCAATGCCAGGGCACTGGCGCTCCTGCCGCAGCCGCCGACGGCGCTGTTTGCCGAATCCGACCTCGCCGCCGTCACCGCCATCCACGCCTTCGAAGAGATCGGGCTCGCCATCCCCGGCGACATCGCGGTGATCGGCTGCGGCGCCATCGAGGAGGGCGAGTTCGGCCATCCGGCGCTGACCACGATCGGACCCGAAACCACCCGCTACGACCGCCTCGCCGACCATCTGATCGGCCTCGTCAACGGCCGCGAGGGCGAGGCGCCGACGATCTTCGACGTGCCCTGGCGCCTGATCCGCCGCGCCTCCGCCTGAGCGGCCGGCACTGCCGGGATCGGACGATGCGGTTGACTCCGGGCTTCATCGTCCGCTAAGTGGTCTTACCACGGTAAGAACACCATGACCGACCTCATCAAGCTCACCCGCGATCCCGACGACGCCCCCGGCGGCTACGCCAAGGTCTTCGCCTTCCTGCGCGAGCAGCTGCTGTCCGGCGCCTTGAAGACCGGCGACCGGCTGCTGCCGGAGCGCGACCTGTCGGCGCTGCTGGGCGTGGGCCGGCCGGTGCTGCGCGAGGCGCTGCGGGCGCTGGCGATGCTGGGCGCGGTCGAGATCCGGCACGGCGTCGGCACCATCGTGCGCCAGCCCGACGCCTCGACCCTGGGCGAGTTCTTCACCTTCGCCCTGGCGCAGCAGTCCGACGCCATCGACGATGTGATGGAGGCGCGGATTGCGATCGAGTGCCAGGCGGTGCGCCTGGCCTGCCGCCGCGCCACCCTGGCGGATTTCGAGCGCATCCGGGCGGCCCTGCAGCGGATCGAGGCCACGATCGACGACCCGGTGGCGGGCGGCGAGGCCGATTTCGACTTCCACAACGGCATCGTCCAGGCCGCCCGGTCCGAGACCCTGCGCAGCGTCTACGCCGCGATCTCCGACCTGGTGCACCGGTCGCATCGCGGGCGGCGCGAGCTGATCCTGAAGGTACCCGGCATCCGGTCCTTCCTGATCGACCACCACCACCGGATCTTCGAGGCGCTGGTGGCGCGCGACGTGCAGCGCTCGGACGAGCTGCTGCGCCGCCATTTCGAGATCGGCGACGAGTACCGCCGCAAGGCCTTCGAGACCACGCCCAGGCCGCAAGGCTGACGGTCCACCCGACAAGGAGACCCGTGTTGAAGATCGTGATCGGCTGCGACCATGCCGGCTTTCCCCTGAAGCGAGAGATCGCCGACTTCGTCGCGGGCCTCGGCCATGCGGTGACGGATGTGGGCAGCCACACCCCCGACCCGGTCGACTTTCCGGACATCGCCCGGGCGGTCTGCGCTGCCGTCACCAGTGGCACGGCCGATCGCGGCCTGATGATCTGCGGCACCGGCGTCGGCGCCGCCATCGCCGCCAACAAGATCCGCGGCATCCGAGCCGCCGTCTGCCACGATTTCCATTCGGCGCATCAGGCGGTCGAGCATGACGACGTCAACGTCATGTGCGTCGGCGCCCAGATCGTCGGCCCGTGGCTGGCGCGCGACCTCGTCGCCGCCTATCTCGCCGCCGAATTCGAACCCAGCGAGGACTTCACGCGCCGGGTCGAGAAGCTGGCGCAGCTGGAGCGGGAGGGCTGAGCCATGGCGGAGCCCAAGCACACCGTGCCCCGTCACACGGTCGGCTTCATCGGCCTCGGCACCATGGGCCGCGAGATGGCGGCCAACCTGCTGCGCGCCGGCCATGCGGTGCGCGCCCATGATGTGGTGCCGGCGGCGGTCGACGCCCTGGCGGCGCAGGGCGCCATCCCCGCCGCCAGCGTGGCCGAGGCGGCCGACGGCGCCGACATCGTCGTCACCATGCTGCCCGACACGCCGCAGGTGGAGGAGGTCGTGTACGACCCCGGCGGCCTCCTGGAGGCACCGCCGCGCGGCCGGCTGATGGTCGACATGAGCACGATCTCGCCCCAGGCGGTGCGGCGGATGCACACCGACCTCGCCGCCGCCGGCATCGACCTGCTGGACGCGCCGGTCTCCGGCGGGCCGCAGGGCGCCCGCGCGGCCACCCTGACGATCATGGCCGGCGGCGCCCGGCCCGCCTTCGACCGCGCCTTGCCGGTGCTGCGCGGCATGGGCACCACCATCACCCATGTCGGCGACAGCGGCGCCGGCCAGACGGTGAAGCTGTGCAACCAGCTGATCTGCGGCATCAACCTGCAGGCGATCTGCGAGGCGCTGGCGCTGGGCCGTGCCTGCGGCGTCGACCTGGAGCAGATGCGCGAGGTGCTGCTCGGCGGCTCCGCCGCCTCCTGGATGCTGGATCGGCTCGGCCCTGCGATGATCTCCGGCGACGCTGGCGCCGGCTTCCGCATCGACCTGATGCTGAAGGATCTGCGCCTGGTGCAGGAGCTGGCCTATGGCAAGTCGGTGCCCCTGCCCGCCACGGCGCTGGTCACCAGCCAGTATCTCGACGCCCGGGCCCATGGCGAGGGCGGCAACGGCAACCAGGCCCTGTTCCGCGTCTATGACCGCATGAGCGGACAGGCCCCCTCCCCCAGTGGCGGATAGAGGAGCAAGCGATGGGCGTGTCCCTCGATTTCTCCGTCGTGCTCGAGCGCTGGCCGATGTTCCTGGACGGCGCCTGGCTGACCATCCGCCTGGCCCTGGCCTCGACCGTTCTGGGCTTCGCGCTCGGCACGCTGTGCGCGGTCGGCCGGCGCGGCCGGTCGGCCTGGCTGTCGCGGCTGTGCGGTGTCTATGTCGAGGCGATCCGGAACACGCCCTTCCTGGTGCAGATCTTCGTCGTCTATTTCGGCCTGTCCAGCCTGGGCCTGTCGCTGCCGGCCGTCACCGTCGCGGTGATCGCGCTGACCATCAATGTCGGCGCCTACACCGCCGAGATCATGCGCGCTGGCTTCGATTCCATCCACAAGGGCCAGATCGAGGCCGGGGAATGCCTGGGCCTGTCGCGGGTGCAGGTCTACTGGCACGTGGTGCTGCGCCCGGCGATGGAGCGGGTCTATCCCGCTTTGACCAGCCAGTTCGTGCTGCTGATGCTGGCCTCCTCCGTCGTCTCGCAGATCTCGGCCGAGGAGCTGACGGCGGTCGCCAACTTCATCCAGTCCGACACCTACCGCGCCTTCGAGACCTACATCGTCGTTGCGCTGCTCTACATCGCCCTCTCGCTCCTCATGCGGGCCGGCTTCTGGGGGCTGGGCCTGATGCTGTTCCCGCGCCGCCGCCGGCTCGGCACGCCGCTCTGACCCGCGAGGACGCCATGCAGACCGGACTGAACCTCAACCATCTCGACTTCCTGCTGCAGGGCGCGCTGTGGACCCTGGTGCTGTCGCTGATGGCGCTTGTCGGCGGCGGCGTGGTCGGCTTCGGCGTCGCCCTCGGCCGCATCGCGCCGAGCCGCCTGCTGCGCGTCGTGGTCGGCGGCTACGTCCAGCTGATCCAGGGCACGCCGCTCTTGGTGCTGCTGTTCCTGACCTATTTCGGCCTGCCGACGCTGGGGCTCGAGGTGCCGCCGCTGCTGGCCGCCGGCGTGTCGCTGACGATCTATGTCAGCGCCTATCTCGGCGAGATCTGGCGCGGCTGCCTGGAGGCGGTGCCGAAGCCGCAATGGGAGGCGGCGGAGTGCCTGGCGCTGAGCCGTACCCAGCGCCTGTTCAAGGTGATCCTGCCGCAGGCCGTGCGCCTGGCCACGCCGCCGACGGTCGGCTTCATGGTGCAGATCATCAAGAACACATCGCTGGCTTCGGTGGTCGGCTTCGTCGAGCTCGCCCGGGCCGGGCAGATCGTCAACAACTCCATCTTCCAGCCCTTCGCGATCTACATGGTGATTGCCGTCCTCTACTTCGCCATGTGCTACCCGGTCTCGGCTCTGAGCCGCAGGCTGGAGCGCCGGACGGGCCATGTGCCGCGGCTGAAGCCGGCCCTCGCCTGACCGGGCCTCAAAAAGACATCTGGGAGAGAACGCGATGACCGCGATGGTGACGCTGCAGGACGTGCGCAAGAGCTTCGGCGAGCTGACCGTGCTCGACGGCGTGTCCTTCGCCGTCGACAAGGGCCAGGTCACGGCCCTGATCGGCCGCAGCGGGTCGGGCAAGAGCACGGCGCTGCGCTGCATCGACCGGCTGGAGACGATCGACGGCGGCGAGATCACGGTCTGCGACCACAAGGTCAGCGACCCGGAGATCGACCTGCGCCGGCTGCGGCTGGACGTCGGTATCGTGTTCCAGAGCTACAACCTGTTCCCGCACCTGACCATCGAGCAGAACATCACCCTGGCCCCGGTCTCGGTGAAGAAGGTGCCGCGGGCCGAGGCCCGGGCGCTGGCCCGCGGCGTGCTGGACCAGGTCGGCCTCGGCGAGAAGGCCGATGCCTATCCCGAGCAGTTGTCGGGCGGCCAGCAGCAGCGCGCCGCCATCGCCCGGTCGCTGGCGATGCAGCCCAAGGTGATGCTGTTCGACGAGGTCACCTCGGCCCTCGACCCCGAGCTGAAGGGCGAGGTGCTGAAGGTGATGGAGGACCTGGCCGCGCGCGGCATGACGATGATCATGGTCACCCACGAGATGGGCTTCGCTCGCCGGGTGGCGGACCGGATCGTCTTCATGCATCGCGGCCGGGTGCACGAGCAGGGGCCGGCCGAGATCCTGGCCACCCCCGAAACCCCGGAGCTGCAGCAGTTCGTCGCCAACGAGCTCTGAGCCCGGCCGTCCAACCAGAACACAGACATGGAGGAGACGCAGATGCAGCCGTCAATCCGTTGGGGCCGGGCGATCGCCCTGGCCTTTGCCCTGAGCCTCGGCGCCGTGAGCGCCCGGGCGGACCTGCTGGACGACATCATGGCCGCCAAGAAGATCCGGATCGCGACGGACCTGGCCATCCCGCCCTCGGGCATGATCGACGACCAGATGAAGCCCACCGGCTCCGACGTCGAGACCGCGCAGCTGCTGGCGAAGGATTGGGGGCTGGAGCTGGAGTTCGTGCAGACCACGGGCGCCACCCGCATCCCGAACGTGCAGACCGGCAAGGCCGACATCATCATCTCGACCCTGTCGGTGACGCCGGAGCGGGCGAAGGTGATCGACTTCTCCAAGCCCTATGCCGCGCTGCAATCGGTGATCGGCGCCCCGGCGGACGCGCCGATCAAGGACTGGGCGGATCTGCAGGGCAAGGCGGTGACCGTCACCCGCGGCACCACCCAGGACACGGAGCTGACCAAGCTGGCGGCGGAGAAGGGCTTCCAGGTGGTGCGCTATGATGACGACGCGACCATGGTGACCGCCGCCGTCTCCGGCCAGGCCCAGATCGTCGCCACCTCGGCGACGCTGGTGAACCAGATCAAGGCGAAGGCGCCGGACCGCGCCTTCGAGCCGAAGTTCCTGATCCGCACCTTCGACCTTGCCATCGGCCTGCGCCAGGGCGAGCCGAAGCTGATGGAGAAGGTCAACGAGTGGGTGTCGACCAACCTGAAGAACCGGAAGCTGAGCGACATCTACCAGAAGTACCACGGCTCGCCCCTGCCGGAGGCGATGCCGCAGTAGACGCACTATAGTCCCCCCTCCCGCAGGGGGAGGGGGGACTCATTTTGCTTCGACTCCTTTGCCTCACCCCTCCCCCGGCTTCGGCAGGGACACCAAGCTCTCCACCGGCACCACCGGCAGCACGATCCGCGACGGGTGGTTGCGGTCGAGATGGATGCGGTTGGTCGCCACCCGCCTCAGCCGGCCGGTGCCCTCCGGCTCGCCGCTGTTCGGGTTGACGTCGTATTTCGGGAAGTTGCTGGAGGCGATGTCGAGCCGGATGCGGTGACCCGCCTTGAACAGGTTGGCCGTCGCGAAGGGCTCGATGGTGATCGCATAGACCCGCCCCAGCTCCAGCGGCGACGGGTTCTCCCAGCTGTCGCGATAGCGGCAGCGCAGGATGCCGTCGGTCAGGTTCAAGGCGAAGCCCTTGGGGTCGTCGGCGGTCGGCGGATGCACGTCGACCAGCTTGGCGGTGAAGTCCGTGTCCGGCGCGTCGGAGGAGACGAACAGCCGGACCTCGATCGGCCCGATCACCGCCATGTCCCGCTCCAGGGGCTCGGTCTCGAACACCACCACGTCGGGGCGGGACGACAGCGGCAGGCCGGGCCGCCGGCTGCCGAAGAAGCGGTCGCCTTCGGTCTGGTCGAAGCCGCCGCCCTCGAACACCGGCTGGCCGGAGGTCAGGGCGCCGCCGATGGTCGGCACCGGGTTCGTGGGGTCGGACTGGTAGGCGATCGACGCCTCCGCCGCCTGCGGCGCCGCCGGGTCCAGCCGGCCGTCGGCGTGCAGGTGGTAGTTGGTGAAGGCCGTGCCGGGCAGCGGCCAGTCCGGCGCCGCGATCCAGCGCCCGCCATGGTCCAGCCGGCCCTCTGCCGTGCGCCGGCCGCTGCCGCCGCCCATCAGGAACAGCCGCACCGCCGGTTCCGCCTCGGCGCCGTTGCCGACGCCCTTGAGCCAGCGGTCGAACCAGCGGCGGCGGAAATCGAGCCAGCTGGTGGTGACATTGCCGTCGATCGTCGCCGCCGGCCCGAACTCGGTGTCGCCGCTGAAGGTGGTGTTGCGGTTGCCGTGCAGCCATGGCCCCATGATCAGCTTCACCGGGGCGGAGCGGCCGCTGAGGGCGGCAAAATTCTCCATCGTGGTGCGGACATAGGCGTCGTACCAGCTGGACATCAGCACCATCGGTACGTCCGGGAAGCGGTCGTAATACCCCTCGGCATAGATGCCGAGCTGCTTCCAGTAGTCGCCGAAGGACCCGTTGGTCCATTGCTCGAACAGATAGGCCTCGTAATCCGGCACGGCCCGCACCGGCGAATGGCCGGGCCGCCAGGGCATGGCGGCGAACCAGGCGCGGATGTCCTCCACCTCCAGCGCCGCCAGCACCTTGGGGTCGGCCAGCGCCGCCGGGCTTTCCTTGGCCTGGTTGAAGGCCCAGGTCGCCTGCTTCAGCTCGAAGGCCCCGCCCTGGCGGATGCCGCAATGAAAGGCGCTCGAGAAGCCGCCGGAATCCACAACCATGCAGGCCAGGCCCGGCGGATTGAGGCAGGCCAGCGCGAACTGGGTGTGCGCGGCGTAGGACAGGCCCATGGTGCCGACCTTGCCGTTCGACCAGGGCTGGGCCGTGATCCATGCCACCGTGTCGAAACCGTCCGGCCCCTCGGAGGTGTATTTCGTGAACACCCCCTCCGAGCCGTGGCGGCCGCGGCAATCCTGGTAGACCACGGCATAGCCGGCGCGGACGAAATGCGCCGCCACCTGCGGCCGGGTCATCGGCCCGTCCATCCCGACCCCGATCTCGGAGCGCGACAGCTCGGTCTTGCCATAGGGCGTGCGCTCCAGGATCGCCGGCAGCGGGGCGTCGACGCCGATGCGGTGGCCGGCCGGCAGGTAGACATCGGTCGCCAGCCGCACGCCGTCGCGCAGCGTCACCATCCGGTCGCGCAGCACCTGGATCTCACTCACTTGGCCGCCTCCGCATAGGTGGCGAGGGTCCATTCGTTCTTGTTGGCGCGGTAGGTGATGCCGTTGCGTGCCGCCCAGTGCACGGTCGGGAAGTACAGCGGCACGATGCCGACATCGCCGAAGCCGACCCGTGCCGCCTGCTCCAGCAGCTGGTTGCGCCTGGCCTCGTCGAACTCCGCCAGCGCCTGCTTCAGCACCGCGTCGAACTCCGGGTTCGAGTAGCGGGCGCGGTTGAAGGCGCCTTTGCCGGCCTCCTTGTCATAGGTCGCCAGCACGTTGGTCAGGGCGTTGGCCGAGTTGCTGTTGCTGTTGCCGAAGCTGAAGATGAAGGCGCTGTATTCCTGCTTCGAGGCGGCGCCGGCATAGACGTTGTAGGGCTGGGTGACCACGCCGTTGATCTTCAGCCCGCCGCGCGCCAGCATCTGGCCGATCGCCTGGGCGATGTCGGCGTCGCCGGCGAAGCGATCGTTCGAGGAGTGCACCGTCAGCCCGAAGCCGTCGCCATAGCCGGAATCGGCCAGCAGCGCCTTGGCGCCGGCGGCATCGTAGGCCTCGGGCGTCACGTCGGCAGCATAGCCGCCCAGCCCTTCCGGCACGATCTGCCCGGCCGCCGTGCCGGAGCCGTTCAGCAGACGCTGGATGATCAGGTCGCGGTTGATCAGCTTGGAGACGGCGAGGCGCACCCGCTTGTCCTTCAGCGGGTTGGCCGCCAAAGGCTGGCCGTCCTTGCCGGTGACGAACGGGCTCTGGTCCCGCGCCGAATCCAGCGCCAGGTAGATCAGCCGGCCGGAGGTGGTGGAGTAGACCTTGGCCTTGCCGCTGCTCTCGACCGTGGCGACGTCGTTCGGCGGCACGCCGTCGATCAGGTCGACCGACCCGGACAAGAGCGCCGCCATCCGCGCCGCATCGTTCGAGATGAACTTGATGGTGACGTTCTCGAAGGCCGGCTTGTCGCCCCAGTAATGCGGGTTCGGCGCCAGCACCAGCCGGTCGCCCGGCACCCATTGCTTGAACACATAGGGCCCGGTGCCGATGGCGGCGGCACCGGAGTTGAAGTCGCTGGTCGCCTTCCCCTCGGAGGCCTTCTTCGAGACGATGTAGACGAGGCCGACCTGCTCGATGAATTGCGGTGTCGGCGCCTTGGTCTTGAAGCGGATGGTCAGCGGGTCGACCGCGGTCATCTCGGCGATGCTGCCGACCGCACCGGTGAAGGGGGCCGGGCTGTTCGGCACCGACTTGGCGCGGTCGAGCGAGAAGATCACGTCCTCCGCCGTAAGGTCCGAGCCGTCGCTGAACTTGACGCCGGGGCGCAGCTTGACCTCCCAGGTCGTCGGGTCGACCGAGGTCCAGGACAGGGCCAGCGCCGGCTGCACCTGCAGGTTCTCGTCGGTCTGCACCAGCCGGTCGAACATGTGCTGCGCGATCGACTGGTTGTTGCCGGTGCGCGAGAATTGCGGGTCGATGGCGGAGGGCTCGGTCGCCGTGCCGATGGTCAGGTCGGCGGCCTGGGCCGAAGCGAAACCGGTGCAGGCGAGCGCCAGAGCCAGTGCCGCGGTTTGAAGCAGCCGGCTGCAGGCGCCCGCGGGAGAAAATTGAGTCCCCCCTCCCCTCGCGGGAGGGGGGTAGGGGGAGGGGGTTTTCG
>NZ_JASATH010000106.1:0-26832 GCF_038440215.1 Inquilinus sp. OTU3971
GGTTAATCCGCCGCATAGCCGATCTCCGTTCGTCAGGGCTGGGAATATCGGGGCCGGCCACCGATATTGTCCCCCACGGTTTCACGAGGTCGGTCGCGGCGCGGCCGTCGGGGTATTCGATGCAGGCACCGGTCAACCCGCCGCGGGTCGAGATCCGCACCACCGTCACCATCCCGATCCTGGACGGGGCGGGGAAGGGCGTGTTTCACACCTTCAGCGGCTTCGGCGACGGCGGCGAGCATTTCGCCATCGCCCTCGGGCCGCAAGGCCGCGACGTGCCGCTGGTGCGGGTGCATTCGGAGTGCCTGACCGGCGATGTCTTCGGCTCGCAGCGCTGCGATTGCGGCCCGCAGCTGAACGACGCCCTGCATCGCATTGGCAAGGAAGGCGGTTTCGTCCTTTATCTGCGTCAGGAAGGGCGGGGCATCGGCCTCTATGCCAAGCTCGACGCCTATGTGCTGCAGGACCAGGGGCTCGACACCTTCGAGGCCAATGAGCGGCTGAACTTTCCGCACGACATGCGGGACTTCACCCCGGCGGCGCAGATGCTGCTGGCGCTCGGGGTCAAGCGGATCCGGCTGCTGACCAACAACCCCGACAAGGCGAAGCAGCTCGAGGCTGCCGGGATCGAGATCGCCGAGATCGTCCCGACCGGCGTCTTCATCACCGAGCACAACATCCAGTACCTTGAGGCCAAGGTGAAGAAGCACTCGCATCGAATTGATCTGACGGAGATTTCCGGTCAGGCCAAGGTGCTGCCCATGGCTGTCGGCGACACCCCGGGGGTGCGCCGCCTGGGCAAGCCTTGACACTGCTGGCCGGGCTCTCGCCGGGTTTCGGCTTCGGCGGCGTCCTTCGCGACACGCTGCCGGAGCCGCTGCGCGACGCCGCGCCGCCCACCCGGATGGCGGGCGAAGACGAAGCCTGGATGCTGGAGACGCTGCGGACGGCGATGACCCACAACGGGTTGTCGGACCCGAACCCGGTGGTCGGCTGCATCATCGTCCGCGATGGTCACGTGATCTCGCGCGGCGCCACCGAGCGGATCGGCGAGCGCCATGCCGAGCGCGCGGCGGTCGAGGCAGTGGCCGACCGTTCGGCGTTCCGCGGCGCCACCGCCTATGTCACGCTCGAACCCTGCAGCCATCACGGCCGCCAGCCGCCCTGCGCCGACCTCCTGGCCTCGCTCGGTCTGGCGCGCTGCGTGGTGGCCCTGCGCGATCCGTTCCCGCTGGTCGACGGCACCGGCCTGGCCCGGCTGCAGGCCGCCGGCGTCGCCGTCAGCGTCGGCGCGCTGGCGCCGGAGGCGGCGGCCTGGCACGCGCCCTTCCTGCTGCGGCAGCGTCTCGGCCGGCCGCTGGTGGCGGCGAAATGGGCGCAGACGCTGGACGGCCAGCTCGCTTATGACGACGGTGCCGAGCGCTGGCTGACCGGCAAGGCGGCGCGTGCCCACACCCATTGGCTGCGCCAGAAATACGACGCCATCCTGGTCGGCGCCGGCACCGTGCTGGCCGACGATCCCGCCCTGACCGTGCGCGACGCCGCCGGCGACCGGCACCGCCATCCCCTGCGCCTGGTCTACGACCCGAACGGTCGGGCCCTGGCCGCCCTGCCGCAGCGGCTCGACCGTTGGAAATCCGGGCTGCTCTCCGCTGACGCGCCGACCGTGTTCCTGCTGAGGCAGGCGGCGGCGCGGCAGGCGGCGGCGCTGGAGGCCTTGCTGCCGCCCTCGGCGGCGATGCTGGCGCTGCCGGACGGGCCGCCGGTCGACGCCCTGTTCGACACGTTGGCCGGGCCGGCCATGGTGGCGCGGCTCGGCCGGCCGGTCGGCTCGGTCATGGTCGAGGGCGGCCCGCGCCTGCTCGGCCTGCTGCTCGAGGCCGGCCGCGTCGACCTGGCCCATGTTTTCATCGCGCCGGTGATCGGCGGCGGCGAGCGCAACCGCATTTCCTTCCCCGGCAGCGCCGCCGCGACGCGTGACTGGCGGCCCATCGCCACCGCCGCGCTCGGCCCCGACCTGCTGGCGGAATACGTCTCGCCGGCCGTGGCGGCGCATCTGGCGCGGCTTGTCGACGCCGGTGCCACGACCCCGCCACTTCGCCATGGCTAAACGATCGCGCGCATTGTACCGTGCGCGCCCTGCGGTCCGGCGTGCCGGGCCGGATCTGTGATGTCTCGGCCGGGCCAGCCCGAACCGACCGAACCCATGAGAGCTTGCCGTCGATGATGTATTTCGCCCCGTGGAAGAAGGTCACCATCCTGGTGGTGTGCCTCCTCGGCGTGATCCTGAGCCTGCCGAACCTCCTGCCGCGCAGCACGCTCGACGCGCTGCCGTCCTGGATCCCGGCCCGCCAGATGAATCTCGGCCTCGACCTGCGGGGTGGTTCCTACCTCCTGCTGGAGGTCGACATGAAGGCGGTGGTCGACGCCCGCCTCGCCAACATCCAGGATTCGATCCGCAGCCTGCTGCGGCGCGAGAACATCGTCTTCAGCGACCTTGCGGTGAACGACCATTCGGTCAATTTCACCCTGTCCGACCCCGGCCAGGCCGACCGGGTGCGGACGCTGCTGGCCGAGAATCTGCTGACCGGCGCCGTCGACCCGCTGGCCGGCGGCCAGCGCGACCTCGACATCAGCGTCGGCAGCGACGGCAAGGCCGGCCTGACCCTGACCGAGGTGGGCCTGCGCGACCGCGAGGCGCGGGCGGTCGAACAGTCGATCGAGATCGTCCGCCGCCGCGTCGACGAGAGCGGCACGCGCGAGCCGCTGATCTCGCGCCAGGGCTCGAGCCGCATCCTGCTGCAGCTGCCGGGCGAGCAGAACCCCGACCGCATCCGCCGCCTGCTGGGCCAGACGGCGAAGATGACCTTCCACCTGGTCAATCTCGACTACCAGCCGGGCCAGCCGGTGCCGCCGGACACCGAGGTGCTGCCGATCGAGAATCCGCGGCAGGGTGAGCGCACCTCGATCGCGGTGCGCAAGCGGATCGAGGTCGACGGCGCCAACCTGACCGACGCCCGCGCCGGCACGAATTCGCAGAACGGGCAATGGGTGGTGAACTTCGAGTTCGACAGCGCCGGCGCCCGCCGCTTCGGTCAGGTCACCCAGGCCAATGTCGGCAAGCCCTTCGCCATCGTGCTCGACGACAAGGTCATCACCTATCCGAACATCAACGAGCCGATCCTGGGCGGCCGCGGCCAGATCAGCGGCAACTTCACTGCCCAGAGCGCCAACGACCTTGCCGTGCTGCTGCGCGCCGGCGCGCTGCCGGCGCCGCTGACCATCGTCGAGGAACGCACGGTCGGCCCCGACCTGGGCGCCGACGCCATCCAGGCCGGCATCATCGCCGTCGCCGTCGGCTTCGTCCTGGTCATCACCTACATGCTGCTGGCCTATGGGCTGTTCGGCCTGTTCGCCAACATCGCCCTGGTCATGAACATGGTGCTGACGGTGGCGATCCTGTCGCTGCTCGAAGCGACGCTGACCCTGCCCGGCATCGCCGGCATGCTGCTGACCCTCGGCATGTCGGTCGACGCCAACATCCTGATCAACGAGCGATTGCACGAGGAGACGAAACGGGGGCGGTCGCCGTTCTCGGCGATGGATGCGGGCTTCAGCCGGGCCTTCGGCACGATCTTCGACGCCAACATCACCTCGCTGATCAAGATGGCGATCCTGTACACGCTGACCACGGGCCCGGTGCGCGGCTTCGCCGTCACCACCGGGATCGGCATCCTGACCTCGATGTTCACCGCCATCGTGCTGGTGCGGTTCATGATGGTCACCTGGATCCGCCGTAAGCGCCCCACCGTCCTGCCCGTGCTGAGGAAAGCGTGATGTTCTGGCTCCGTCTCGTCCCGGACGACACCAAGATCCCGTTCATGCGGGGCCGCATCGCCGGCCTCGCCACCTCGGCCTTCCTCAGCATCGCCTCCGTGGTGCTGTACTTCCATCCCGGGCTGAACTACGGCGTCGACTTCAAGGGCGGCATCGCCATCGAGATCCAGACGCCGCAGGCGGCCGACTTCACGGTGCTGCGCTCCGGGCTCGATGCCCTCGGCCTCGGCCAGGTCCAGCTGCAGCAGTTCGGCTCGCCCAGCGACGTGCTGATCCGGATGGAGGCGCAGCCGACCGAACAGCAGCAGCAGGCGGCGCTCGACACGGTCAAGAAGACCCTGACCGACACCGTGCCGGGCACGGTGATCCGCAGCGTCGATTCCGTCGGCAGCACGGTCTCGGGCGAGCTGTTCCAGAACGGCATGCTGGCGCTCGGCCTCGCCCTGGTCGCCATGCTGTTCTACATCTGGTTCCGCTTCGAATGGCAGTTCGGCGTCGGCGCCGTGGTCACCATGGTCCTCGACGTCACCAAGATGATCGGGGTCTATGCCGTCACCGGCATGCAGTTCAACCTGACCTCGATCGCGGCGCTGCTGACCATCCTCGGCTATTCGGTCAACGACAAGGTCGTGGTCTATGACCGGGTGCGCGAGAACCTGCGGCTGTACAAGTCGATGCCGCTGCGGGAATTGATCGACCTGTCGATCAACCAGACGCTGAACCGCACCATCGGCACCTCGCTGGCCACCTTCCTGGCCTGCCTGCCGCTGGCGATCTGGAGCGGCGAGAACCTGCAGCAATTCGCCATCGTCATCCTGATCGGCGTCGTCGTCGCCACCACCTCCTCGATCTTCATCGCGGCGCCGATCCTGCTGTTCCTCGGCGAGGACAAGCTGTTCCGCAAGAAGGCGCCGCCGGCGGCTCCGGCGGATGGCAAGCCGGCGGGCAAGGGGGCCTGATCCGGCGATGGCGGCGCGGCCGATCCTGATCGGCAGCGAGGTCTACCGGCGTTCCAGCTACGGGCCGAAGCATCCGCTCGCCATCCCGCGGGTGTCGACTGCACTCGACCTGATCCGGGCCCAGGGGTGGCTGGCCGGCGGCCAGTACCGTGAGGGCCCGCTGGCCGGGGCCGGGGCCCTGACCCGGTTCCACCACCCGGACTATGTCGCGGCGGTGCAGGATGCCGAGCGCGACCAGGATCTCGATCCGGCGCGCCGGCAGCGGCACAATCTCGGCGGGATCGAGAACCCGATCTTCGGCGAGGTGTTCCGCCGCCCGGCCACCGCCTGCGGCTCCTCGCTGCTCGGCGCCGGCCTGGTGGCGGAGGGGGAGGTGGTCTACAGCCCCGCGGGCGGGCTGCATCACGGCCGGCCCGACCGCGCCTCCGGCTTCTGCTACTTCAACGACCCGGTGCTGGCGATCCTCGACCTGCTGGACCGCGGCGTCGACCGCATCGCCTATCTCGACGTCGACGCCCATCACGGCGACGGGGTGCAGGACGCCTTCGCCGGCGACGCCCGGGTGCTCACCGTGTCGGTGCATGAGGCGCAGCGCTGGCCGTTCACCGGCAAGGTCGACGACCGCGGCGGCGGCAACGCCCGCAACCTGGCGATGCCGCGCGAGCTGAACGATGACGAGATGGCGGCGGTGCGCGACCAGGCGCTGCTGCCGCTGGTCGAGCGGTTCCGGCCGCAGGTCGTGGTGCTGCAATGCGGCGCCGACGCGCTGCATGACGATCCGCTGAGCCGTCTGTCGCTGTCCAACCACGCCCTGTGGGACGTGGTGGCGGCGGTGCGCGATATCGCGCCGCGTCTCCTGGTGCTGGGGGGCGGTGGCTACAATCCCTGGACCGTGGGGCGCTGCTGGGCCGGGGTTTGGGCGGTGCTGAACGGCTTCGATCCGGCGGCGCCGCTGACGGTGGCGTCCCGTACGGTGCTGGCCGGCCTGTCCTGGTCGCGCCGCCGCGGCACCCCGCCCGAACCTGCCTGGTTCGACCGGATGGACGACCTGCCGCGGCCGGGCTCGGTGCGACCGGAGGTCCAGGCCGTGATCCGTGCCGTCATGACACCCTGACGAGATGGGACGACCGATGAAGACGCTCCTCGCCGCTTTTGCCATGCTGCTTGCCGCCGTCGGTCCCGTCCCGGCGCAGGAGGCGGCCCAGTTCAAGACCAGCGACCTCACCATCGAGACCGCGGCGGGCAAGAGCTTCCGTTTCGCAGTCGAGCTGGCGCTGACGCCGGAGCAGCAGCAGCGCGGCCTGATGTTCCGCGAGACGATGGCGCCGGACGCCGGCATGTTGTTCGTGTTCGACCAGGCCGGGCCGCGGGCCTTCTGGATGAAGAACACGCTGATCCCGCTCGACATGATCTTCATCCGCACCGACGGGACGATCGCCAACATCCTCGAGAAGGTGCCGCCGCAGACCCTGGATCCCCGCGCCTCGGACGGGCCGGCCAAGGCGGTGCTGGAGTTGAACGGCGGCATCGCCCGCTTCCTCGACATCAAGCCGGGCGACCGGGTGGTCCACTCGCTGATCGGCGCGGCCAAGGGCTAGGTCAGCGCGGTTTGGTGGTCTCCTCGTCCGGGCCGGGCAGGGGCGGGGCCCAGCCGCGGCCGGCGGCGATCATGCAGGACTGCCCGTCCGGCCCCGTATAGAGCAGCGTCCAGCTCCGCCCCTTCGGCGCCGTGAACAGCTCGACCCGGCCACCGCTGTTGGCGGTGCCGGCGCCCGCCGGCGCCTCCTGGAAGGCGCGTGCCAGATAGTCCACCACCACATCGTGCGGCCCGCAGGAGGCCGGTGCCGCCAGGGCCGGGGCTGCCAGGAGAATGCCGGAAAATGCGATCGCTGCCGCACGGGCCATGCCTGCCTCGAAGCCGTGTCGGAGTCTCTGCGGCCGGGAGGCCAGGAAACCGGTATAATCGGAGAGCCTCGGCCAGACCAGCCATACGACAGCCGGCCCCGCGCCGGAAATCGCCAGCCGGACCGTGAAGGGGCGACACGATTGCGGGCTGAGGGGCATGCCGGATACCAGGACTGAGATCGAGCCGAGGCTGCGGGAGGTGGCGCCGCCGCCGCCCTTGCCCACGCCGGCCCGGACCGCGCGCGGCAAGACACCCCGCCGGCGCCGCCTTCTGCTGCTGGCGCTGCTGGTCCTCGGCCTGACCGTGGCCGGCGGGGCGTGGTATCGCTGGGGCCGCGCGGTCGCGCCCGACCAGCTCTGGCTCACCGCCACGGCGGAGCGTGGCGACATCGAGGATGCGATCACGGCGCTGGGGACGCTGCAGCCGCTGAGCTATGTCGATGTCGGCACCCAGGTCTCCGGCCAGCTCAGGACCCTGCATGTCGCGATCGGCGACCGGGTGAAGGCCGGCGACCTGCTGGCCGAGATCGACCCGACCGTCTACCAGTCGCGGGTCGAGGCCGACCGGGCGCAGATCGCCAACCTCGCCGCCCAGCGGGCGGAGAAGGAAGCGCAGCTCCTGCTGGCCCGGCAGCAGGCCGAGCGGCAGCGCAACCTGAAGGCGTCGCGTGCCACCAGTGACGACGCGCTGCAGGTGGCCGAGGCGGCGTTCGCCGCGGCCCAAGCCCAGCTCGACGCCATCGACGCCCAGACCCGCCAGATCCAGTCGACCCTGAAGGGCGACGAGGCCAATCTCGGCTACACCAAGATCTACGCGCCGATCGACGGCACGGTGGTGTCGCAATCGGCGCGCCGGGGCCAGACCCTGAACGCCAACCAGTCGGCCCCGATCATCGTCCAGGTCGCCGACCTGACGACCATGACCGTCGAGGCGCAGGTCTCGGAGGCCGATGTCAGCCGGCTGCGGCTCGGCATGACCGCCTATTTCACCACCCTCGGCATGCCCGACAAGCGCTGGTACGGCGCGCTGCGGCAGATCCAGCCGACGCCGGAGGTGGTCAACAACGTCGTGCTCTACAACGCGCTGTTCGACGTGCCGAACCAGGACGGCGCGCTGATGACGCAGATGACGGCGCAGGTGTTCTTCGTCTCGGCCGCGGCCCAGGACACGCTGCTGGTGCCGGTCACGGCGCTGTCCGGCCTGTCGCCCGGCACCTCCTCGGCCGCGCCGGGGCGGGCCACGGTACGCGTGCTGAAGCCGAGCGGGTCGATCGAGACCCGCGCGGTGACGGTCGGCGTCACCAACCGGGCGCAGGCGGAGATCCTGAGCGGGCTGGAGCCGGGCGAGCAGGTGATCACCGGCTCCCGCCGGCCGAATGCCGCGCCGCAGCAGGCCGGGCCGGTCCGGACTCCGAGGCTCTGATGGACATCCGCGAGCCCCGGCCGGCGGCAGCCGGTGATCAGACGCCGGCGACATCCGGCCAGGCCGCCGCCCGGCCGCTGGTGTCGCTGCGCGACGTCACCAAGACCTATGTCAACGGCGACCTGGCGGTGGAGGTGCTGCACGGCATCTCGCTGGACATCCACTCCGGCGAGTTCGTCGCCATCATGGGCGCCTCGGGTTCGGGCAAGTCGACGCTGATGAACATCCTCGGCTGCCTCGACCGGCCGACCGGCGGCACCTACCGGGTCGACGGCACCGATGTGGCGACGCTGGACCGCGACGCCCTGGCGCATCTGCGGCGCGAGACCTTCGGCTTCATCTTCCAGAGCTACAACCTGATCCCGTCGGCGACCGCGGCCGAGAATGTCGAGGTGCCGGCGATCTATGCCGGCATCTCCGGCGCCGAGCGGCGCGAGCGGGCGGAGCAGCTGCTGGGCTCGCTCGGCCTCGGCGACCGCACCGGCCACCGGCCGAACCAGCTGTCGGGCGGCCAGCAGCAGCGGGTGTCGATCGCCCGCGCCCTGATGAATGGCGGCCGGGTGATCCTGGCCGACGAGCCGACCGGCGCCCTGGACAGCCGCAGCGGCGCCGAGGTGATGGCGCTGCTGAAGCGCATGAGCGAGGCCGGCCGCACCGTCATCCTGATCACCCATGACCGGGCGGTGGCGGAGCACGCGCACCGGCTGATCGAGATCCGTGACGGGCACATCGTCGGCGACAGCGGAGCGCGCGGGCCTGCGGTGGCCGCGGCCGGGGCCGAGGGAATCCATGCGGGCGATGCCGGCGCGCTGGGCGTCGCCGACATGGCGGAGGCGGTGAAGATGGCGCTGCGGGCGCTGCGCGCCAACCTGTTCCGCACCATCCTGACCCTGCTCGGCATCGTCATCGGCGTCGGCGCGGTGATCGCCATGCTGGCGATCGGCGACGGGGCGAAGCAGTCGGTGGTCGACCGCATCTCGGCGATGGGCACCGACCTGCTGCTGATCCGCCCGGCGCAGAGCAACAACCGCACCGCCGACGGCGTGATCGCGACGCTGGTGCCGGAGGACGCCGAGGCGCTGGCGGAGGTGCCCAACGTCGCCGCAGCGGTGCCGGAGCTGACCGGCACCGTCACCCTGCGCTACGGCAACACCGACTACTCGACCCAGGCCGACGCGACGACGCCGGACTTCACCAAGGCGCGCAACTGGTCGGTCGAGCGCGGCAGCTTCATCGCGCCGGGCGATCAGGCCAGCTACGCCCCGGTGATCGTGCTGGGTCAGACCACGGCGCGGATCCTGTTCCCGGACGGTGTCGATCCGCTGGGCCGCTACGTCCTGGTCAACAACATCCCGTTCCAGGTGATTGGGCTGATGGAGCCGAAGGGCGCCACGACGTGGGGCACCGACCAGGACGATATCGCCTTCATGCCGCTGTCGACCGGCAGCCTGCGGGTGTTCGGGAAGCGCTTCGTCCGCTCGATCACCGTGCAGGTCGAGGACACGGCACGGATCGACGAGACCCAGGCCGATGTGCAGGCGCTGCTGGAGGCGCGGCACCGCCGCCCGGACGTGCAGATCCGCAACATGTCGTCGCTGATCGAGACCGTCTCGGCGACGCAGAACACGCTGACCATCCTGCTCGGCTCGGTCGCCGCCATCTCGCTCCTGGTCGGCGGCATCGGGGTGATGAACATCATGCTGGTCAGCGTCACCGAGCGCACGCGGGAGATCGGGGTGCGGATGGCGACCGGCGCCCGGATGCGCGACATCCTGCAGCAATTCATCACCGAATCCGTGGTGGTCTCGGCGATCGGCGGCGCCATCGGCGTGGTCGGCGGCCTGGCCGTGGCGGCGGCGCTGCGGGCCTTCGGCACGCCGATCCTGTTCTCGCCCGGGCCGGTGCTGCTGGCCTTCGGCTGCGCCTTCCTGACCGGCCTGATCTTCGGCTACATGCCGGCGCGCAAGGCCGCCACCCTCGACCCCGTCGTCGCCCTGTCCGCCGAGTGACCATGCTTCGCTTGATGCGTGTCCCAAGTCCTTTCGCGGCAATCCAAGGCCGTGACCGATTGCCTCTCCCGCTCGCCGGAGAGGTCGGAGACGCGAAGCGGCTCCGGGTGAGGGGAGTTCGTCGAGACCTGGACCAGCCCTCACCCGGACATCCTGGCGGATGTCCGACCTCTCCCGCGTCCGGCGGGAGAGGCAAAACGAGATCGCCCGGCGCCATTCGGATTCGCTCAACGGTTCTGCCCACCGTCCTGACCGTCGCCCTGCTGGCCGGCTGCGCCGGGCCGGAGGACGACAAGCCCGCCCTCGACATCCCCGGCGGCTGGAAGGCCGAGGGACCGGCCGGCACCACCTGGCCGGAGACGGGCTGGTGGCGCAGCTTCGGCTCGTCCCAGCTCGACGGCCTGATCCGCACCGCCCAGCAGAACAACCAGGACATCGGCGCCGCCGTCGCCCGGGTGCTGCAGGCCGATGCCCAGGCGCGGATCGCCGGCGCGCCGCTGCTGCCCAGCGTCGGCGCCGCCGGCGACGCCTCGCATTCGGTCTCGCCGGAGCGCGCCAGCAGCTTCGGCACCGGTTCCAGCCGGACGATCAGCGACCAGTTCTCGGCCGAGCTTTCGGCGAGCTACGAGATCGATCTCTGGGGCAAGAACCGGGCGGCGCTGCAATCGGCGCAGGCCTCGGCGCTGGCCAGCCGCTACGACCGCGACACCGTCGCCCTGACCGTCACGTCCAGCACCGCCACCACCTATGTACAGGTGCTGGAGTTCCAGGATCGGCTGGCGATCGCGCGCGACAACCTGGCCAACGCCCAGCAGGTGCTGAATGTGGTGCTGGCGCAGGAGAGTGCGGGCGCCGCCTCGGCCCTCGATGTGGCGCAGCAGCGCACGGTGGTGGCGCAGCAGAAGGCCGCGATCCCGCCGCTGGAGCAGCAGCGCCAGCAGACCGAGACCGCGCTTGCGCTGCTGCTCGGCGAGCCGCCGGAGCGGCTGTCGCTGCAGCGCCAATCGCTCGACGACCTGGAGATCCCGGTGGTGGCCGCGGGCCTGCCGTCCTCGCTGCTGGACCGCCGGCCGGACATCCAGAACGCCGATGCGCAGCTGCTCGCCGCCCGGTTCAACGCGAAGGAGGCGAAGGCGCAGCTGTTCCCGTCGATCCAGCTGACCGGGCAGGGCGGGGTCCAGAGCGCGGCGCTCGGCACCCTGTTCAACTCCGCCAACACCCTCTACAGCCTCGCCGCCTCGCTGACCCAGCCGATCTTCGAGGGCGGCGCCCTGCGCGGCGCGGTCCAGCTCACCGAGGCGCAGTACCAGGAGCTGGGCCAGACCTATGTGAAGACCGTGCTGGCCGCCTTCGGCGATGTCGAGAACGCGCTGATCGCGACCCGCCAGAGCGGGCTGGCCTACCAGGCGCAGCAGGAGGTGGTGGCCCAGGCGCGCGAGGCGTTCCGCCTGTCCGACGCGCAGTACCGGGCCGGCGCCGTGGACCTGCTGACCGTGCTGAACGCGCAGCAGAGCTACTTCTCCGCCCGCGACCAGCTGGTCCAGGCCAAGTCCAACCGGCTGCAGGCGGCGGTCGCGCTCTACAAGGCGCTGGGCGGCGGCTGGTCCGTGTCCTCGGTGAAGGCTGCCGCCGGCAGCTGAAGCGTGTCGCATACCCAATTGGGGCGTAGCGCAGCCTGGAATCCGCCATCTTGGCAATCGATGCTATGGTTGGAATTGCGGCATCCAGGCAGGGGGAGCCGGGTTGGCTGAGTCGGATCGCGCGGCCGTCCTGATCGACCGCATCTATGCGGCGCTGGTCGGTGAGATCGGGTGGGACCTGTTCCTGCGGGAGGTCGCGACCTGCCTGCCGAACGGCAAGGCGGTGCTGTTCTTCCACGACATCGACAGCGGCGGTGGCGCGTTTTCCCTGAACACCGGCTTCTCGGCCGATGCGGTCGCTGCCTATGGCAGCCATTTCAGCCGGGTGAATCCGTGGATGCGGGCAGCGGCGCAGCGCCCGGTCGGGCTGGCGGTGCGGGCGGAGGAGATGCTGCCGCGTCCCGATCTGCTGCGCACCGAATTCTACGCCGACTATCTGCAGCCTTACGGCCTCGGCACGGCCGTCGGCGTCACGGTGTACAAGGAGGAGCGCTGCAACTTCATGCTCAGCGTGCTGGGCGCGGAGGCGGACGATGCCACTGTGGATTCCGCCCGCGCGCTGCTCGGCCAGCTGGCGCCGCATCTGCGCCGGGTCTTCGTCTATTACCGCCGCTCACCGCAGGCCGGCGCCGTCCTACAGGACGGCCTGTCGGTGCTGGACCTGCTCGGCATCGGCCTGATCCTGGTCGCGCCGGACCGGCGGGTCCGCCACTGCAACCAGGCGGCAGAGGTCCTGATCGCCGCCGGCGGCGCGGTCGGCCAGGACGGGGAGGGGTGTCTGCGCTTCTCCTCGCCCGAGGTCACCGTGGCGCTCGACCGCGCCTTGGGAACGATCCGCCTGGGTCTGTCGCGCGGCCTGCTCGACACGCAGCTGCTGCGGCGCGACGGCGACCGCGCGCCGCTGCGGGTGCGGTTTGTACAGCTGGATCCTGCATCGGTGCAGGTGTTCTTCGCCGGTGCCGCGGCGATGGTGCTGATCGAGGACCCGGCGATCTCTTCCGCCGCCGCGCGGATCGAGAGCGCCCGCGCCGCCTATGGCCTGACCGCGGCGGAGCTGCGCGTGGCGCGGCGGCTGATCGAAGGCCTGACCCCGACCGAGATCGCCGCGGTCGACGGCGTCTCGCCGCTGACCGTGCGCAGCCAGCTGAAGAGCATCTTCGCCAAGACCGACACCCGCCGCCAGGCCGAGGTGGTGCGGAAGCTTTCGGCGGGGGTGCTGTAGGGGAGAACCTTAACTCTCTCCCGCACCCCGCTTCCGCGCCAGGGCCACGCCGTCGCCGATCGGGATCAGCGAGAAGTCGACCCGCTTGTCGTCGCGCAGCATCGTGTTGACCCGGCGGATCGCCTCGGTGCCCGGCGTGCGGTCGGCAGGGTCGGCCACGCGGCCGCTCCACAGCGCGTTGTCGACCAGCAGCAGCCCGCCCGGGCGCAAGAGGCCGATCGCCGCCTCGGCATAGGCCGGGTAGTTGTCCTTGTCGGCATCGACGAACACCATGTCGACGGTCCCGGCCCAGTCCGCGCGCGTCAGCTCTTCGAGCGTGTCGAGGGCCGGCTGCAGGCGCAGCTCGATCCGGTCGGCGACCCCCGCCTCCTGCCAGTAGCGCCGGGCGACCGAGGTCCATTCGGCGCTGACGTCGCAGCAGAGGAGACGGGCTTCCGGCGGCAGCGCCAGCATCACCGCCAGCGCGCTGTAGCCGGTGAAGGTACCGATCTCGACCAGCCGGCGGGCGCCGATCAGCCTGGCCAGCAGGGCCATGAACTGGCCCTGCTCCGGCGTGATCTGCATTCCGGCCCGATCGGCCGCGACCCGGCGCGTCTCCTGCCGCAGCCGGGCCAGGATCTCCGGCTCACGCAGCGAGGCGTCGAGCAGATAGGTCTGGAGCGCGTCGTCGAGGCCGATGCTCATGGCGTCACATGCACGCTGGGGTTGCGCTGTACCGGGACCGGCCGGCGCAGCTCGTTGCGGATCTTCATCGCCTCGAACACCGGGGCGGTGCCGGGGCGCGGCACGAACCGGCCTTCGCCGCGCTGCACCTTCAGCTCGTTGTTCTCCCACACCACCTTGCCCTGGCTCAGGGTGATGACGGGCAGGCCGCGCACCTCCATCCCCTCGAACACATTGACCTCGATGTTGGAATGCTGGGTGGCGGCGCTGATGGTCCTGGTCGCGGCCGGGTCCCAGACCACCAGGTCGGCGTCGGCGCCGGGCGCGATCACGCCCTTCTGCGGGTAGAGGTTGAAGATCTTCGCGGCGTTGGCCGAGGTGGCGGCGACGAACTCGCTCGGGGTCAGCCGGCCGGTGTTGACGCCATGGGTCCACAGCACCGCCATCCGATCCTCGATGCCGCCGGTGCCGTTCGGGATCAGGGTGAAGTCGTCGATCCCCATCCGCTTCTGCTCGGTGCGGAAGGCGCAATGGTCGGTGGCGACGACCTGCAGGCTGCCGGCGGTCAGCCCGTCCCACAGCGACTTCTGGTGGTCCTTGGAGCGGAAGGGCGGGCTCATCACCCGGGCGGCGGCATAGGCCCAGTCCTTGTTGCGGTACTCGCTCTCGTCCAGGGTCAGGTGCTGGATCAGCGGCTCGCCATAGACCCGCTGGCCGTTGGCGCGGGCCCGGGCGATCGCCTCATGCGCCTCGCGGCAGGAGGTGTGGACGATGTAGAGCGGCACCCCGGCGGCGCCGGCGATCATGATGGCGCGGTTGGCGGCCTCGCCCTCGACCTCCGGCGGGCGGGACAGGGCGTGGCCCTCCGGCCCGGTGATGCCGGCCTCGAGCAGCGCCTTCTGCAGCAGCCAGACGATGTCGCCATTCTCGGCATGCACCATGGGCAGGGCACCGAGCTCGCGGCAGCGGGTGAAGCTGTGCATCAGCACGTCGTCATCGACCATCAGGGCGTTCTTGTACGCCATGAAGTGCTTGAAGCTGTTGACGCCGTGGTCCGCCACCAGCGTGCCCATCTCCTCCCGCACCTGGTCGGACCACCAGGTGATGGCGACGTGCAGCGACCAGTCGGAAACCGCCTTCTCGCCCCATTCGCGCCACTGCCGATAGCCGTCCAGCAGGCTCTGCTGCGGGCCGGGGATGCAGAAGTCGATGATCATGGTGGTGCCGCCGGACAGCGCCGCGGCGGTGCCGGTGTAATAGTCGTCGGCCGCCACCGTGCCCATGAACGGGAACTGCATATGGGTGTGCGGGTCGATGCCGCCCGGCAGCAGGTAGCTGCCCGAGGCGTCGATCACCCGGGCGCCGGTCGGGGCGGCGAGGTCGGGGCCGACGGCGACGATCCTGCCGTCGTCGCAGATCACATCGGCGCGGAAGCTGCGGTCGGCGTTCACCACCGTGCCGCCCTTGAGTGCGATCGTCATGGCCGGCGCTCTCCTCTTGTCGCGTGCCTTGTCCCTGTTGCTGGGGAGAGTGGGACGGATCGCGAGGCGAGGCAAGATCGATCCTGACCGTTTGGTCAGGCCGGCCGCCGACACAAAAAGGCCGGGGCCTGCACGGCCCCGGTGAGGTCAGGGAGGAAAGCGGCTCATGTGGAGCCGATGAATACGTTACGTATCTTTCTTTCGTGAGTCAATACGGAATGTATCTCCCTCTAGTCCCGCATCACCCATTTGACCGGCACGGCCCATTCGATCGCGACATCGGAGATCAGAGGCGCGTTGTAGCTGAACAGGGTGAAGAAGCCGGGGCCGCCGCCGCGCATCAGGATCTTGACGAAGGTCCGGCCGTCGGCCAGCCGGATCACGCATTCCCGGCCGATCAACTGGTCCGGATCGGCCCGGACGTTGCGATAGTAGATGATGTCGCGGTCGCGGAAGGCGGGGGCCATCGAATCGCCGCGGACGATGACGGCGACCGTGTGCTCGTCGGCCGCCGGTGGTGCGTCGGCCTCGTCGATCCGCTCGGTCGACTGGTCGCCCTCGAACATGTGGATCTCGGCCCCGGCGCCGACATGGCCGACCACCGGCACCATCGGGCGCAGCCCCGCCGGGGCACCCTCGCCGGTGAGCAGCCAGGCCTCGGAGACGCCGAAGGCGGCGGCGTATCGCCCGGCGGCGTCGCGGCGCAGGCCGCGCAGCCCGGATTCATGGGCGCGGTAGGTGATCGGGCTCCAGCCGAAGGCGCGGGCGGCGTCCGCAGCGGTCTCGTGACCCGCCTTGGTCCGTGCCAGCACGAGGCGTTGATGCGGTTCCAGCATGCCGGGCATTTAGCACGTTTTGTAACTGGGCAACAATTCATTTCGTATTGCGTTAACTGAATACGAAACGTATCGTCGACTCATGGATGAGCCGATCATGAACTTCGATGACCTGTTCACTCGCTGGCCGAGGCAGGGTCATCTCTCCACCGATCTCGGCGTGTCGCCGCAGCATCTGCGGATGATGCGGGTGCGCCGGTCGGTCCCGGTACGCTTCTGGCCCCGCTTCGTCGCCGCCGCCGCCCGGCGCGGCATCTTCGGCGTCGACTACGACCTGCTGGTCCGGCTGCACGCCGAGGAGGCATCGCAGCGCCCTCGACGCCACTCAACCCCGTCACGGAGAAAGCCATGAGCACCCTGCCGACCCTCGACCAGATCGAGGGCATGCCGATCGCCGCCGTCGCGGCGCTGCCGGCCGAAGCGCTGGCGCAACTGGTCGACGACCTGGTCGTCCTGGTCGAGCACAGCCGCAGGCTGCAGGCGGTGATCGCCGGCGCGCTGGTCCTGCGCAGCGGCCGGCCGGCCGTGCGGGTCGTCGGCGGCAGCGAGGTCGAGCGGTGGCTGCGATGAGCGAGCCGCGCAGCAGCCTGTCGCGAAACCAGCGGCGTTCGCCGGCGCAGGCGGAACAATTGCGCCGGATGCGGGCCGCGGCCTGGCACGGCCAGGGTGTCGTCGTGATCCGGCCCGAGGAGGTCGAGGACGACTGGATCCGCCAGGCGATCGTGAACGAGGCCGACCGCCTCTACGGCAAGCGGAAGATGGAGGCGTGAAAAGCCGGCGCCCTGCCGGACGGATCAGGAGCTACGCCTTGCCGCCGAACAGCGCCTCGGCCCGTCGCCTGATCTCCTCCGGCGGCACGTCCTCGATATGGCTGGCGATGCTCCAGACATGGCCGAAGGGGTCGACCACGGTGCCCAGCCGGTCGCCGTAGAACTGGTCGGCCACCGGCCGCGACAGGGTGGCGCCGGCGGCCAGGGCCCGCTCCACCACCGCGTCGACATCCACGACATAGAGATGCAGCGAGACCGGCGTGCCGCCGATGGCGGTCGGGCTGGACCAGCCCGACTCCGGCATCTCGTCGGCCAGCATGATGAGGCTGCCGCCGATCGTCAGCTCGGCATGGCCGATGGTGCCGCCGGGCGCGTCCATGCGCATGCGCTCGGCGGCGCCGAAGGCGGTGCGGTAGAAGTCGATCGCCGCGGCGGCGCCGCGGACGATGAGATAGGGGGTGACGGTCGGGTAGCCGTCCGGAATCGGCTTCACCTGCACGGCCATGGCCTCCTCCCTGAGGTGGATCGCGGCGCGTTCGATCGCGCCCTGCCGCCGATCATACAGGATGCGCGCCGGGGCGGGCAGGGTGGGCGGGCGCGATCAGGCGGCCGTTCTGTCGGGTGCTTCCGTCAGCAGCTCCGCCACCGCCCGGATGATGCGGTCCGGCCGGATCGTCGAGCCCGACGGTACCCCGTCACCGGTTCCGTCGACCCAGATCGCGTGGATGCCCAGGCGCTGCGGCGCCGCCACCTCCCATTCGAGGTTGTCGCCGACCATCCAGGTCTCGGCCGGATCGACTCCCAGCACCTGCAGCGCATGGCGATAGGCGCGCTCCTCCGGCTTGCCGAAGCCGTGCTCGCCCTCGATCTGGATGTGATCGAACCGATGCGCCAGGTCGAAGCGCGCGATCTTGGCGCGCTGGGCCTCGGCCGCGCCGTTGGTGACCAGGGCCAGACGGATGCCGAGCGCCCGGAAGCCGTCGACCACGGCATGGGCGTCGGGAAACAGGTGCATCTGCTCGTCGCGATAGGCGGTGAAGCGGTCGGCGAGGCGGTGGAGGACCGCGGCGGCGGGAAGCGGGCGGCCGCCGGCGGCGAGGGTGTCGAAGGCGCCGGCCACGATCACGCGCCGGGCCTCGCCGATCCGCTGGCGCCAGATCCGGTGGCGGTCGGCGTCGGCCCAGAAGTCACGCGCGAAGGCGCCGATTGCGGCGGCGATCTCGGCGGAGGACCACGGAGCCAGCGCCTCGGAGAATTCGGCGGTGACCGCGGCCCAGGCGGCCTCCGGTCGGCCATAGGCAGAGATCAGCGTCTCGTCGAGGTCGAACAGGATCGCGCGGGGAAGCTGCATTCTGGGCCACCGGTCTGCGGATCGAGCCTGCATTTGCGCCGGGCGCGGCGTCCCACGCAAGCGTGCTGGCGAACAGGCGTCCCGACGGTCAGTGCCGCGGCGGCTTCGCCCGCGGCGCCGGATGCTTCGGAGCGGGGCGGTGGGGACGATCCTCCTCGATCCGGATGTGTCGGTCCTGCGCGTCCGGCCGGCGGATCGAGGAGGCGAAGCGGCCGGCGGCGTGGCGGGCAATCTCGACCCGGCTCTGCCGCTCGGCGATCTCGATCCGGCCGATCTCGGCCTTGGTGACATGGCCGCGGCGGCACAGGAAGGGCAGCAGCCAGCGCGGGTCGGCGTTGTTGGCACGGCCGACATTCATCCGGAACCAGACCGATTCACCGTCACCCTCGCGGGCCGGGCCGCCCTCCCGGGCGGGACGGGGCGGGCGCCGGTCGGCCGAGGCGGGCCGCTCCGGCGGCGGCGACAATTCCTCGGGCGCGGGAAGCAGGCTGCGATGCAGGCGGACCAGGGCGACGGCGAGATCCTCGGCGCTGCGCTCGGCCAGCAGGGCGCGAGCGCCCGCCAGGTCCTCTTCCGTCGCCGGCTCGGCCAGGATCGTGTCCTGGGCCAGCCGTGCCTGGTCGCGGGCGCGGATCTCGTCCGCCGCCGGCGGCGGCGACCAGACCGCCTCGACCCGGGCGGCGCCGAGTAGCCGTTCGGCCTGGTAGCGGCGGTTGAACGGGACCAGCACGACGCTGACGCCCTTGCGCCCGGCCCGTCCGGTGCGGCCGCTGCGATGCTGCAGGACCTCGGCGTCACGCGGCAGCTCGGCATGGATGACCAGGCCGAGGTCCGGCAGGTCGAGCCCGCGCGCCGCGACGTCGGTGGCGACGCAGACCCGCGCCCGGCCGTCGCGCAGCGCCTGCAGAGCCCGGTTGCGCTCGACCTGGCTCAGCTCGCCGGACAGCGCCGCCACGGCGAAGCCGCGTTCGAGCAGGTTGCCCTGCAGGCGGCGCACCGCCTCGCGGGTCGAGCAGAACACGATGGCACCGCGCGCCTCGAAGAAGCGCAGGATGTTGACGACGGCCCGCTCCGCTTCGTGTGGCGCGACCGGCATGGCCCGGTACTCGATATCGCGATGCGGCTCGTCGCGTGCCGACATGGCGATGCGCAGGGCATCGTGCTGGAAGCGCCGGGCGAGAGCGATGATCTCCTTCGGCAGCGTGGCCGAGAACAGCAGGGTCCGGCGCTCCGCCGGGGCTGCGTCGAGGATCGCCTCGAGATCCTCGCGAAAGCCGAGGTCGAGCATCTCGTCGGCCTCGTCCAGTACCACGGCGCGCAACGCCGAGAGGTCGAGCTGGCCGCGCTCGATATGGTCGCGCAGGCGCCCAGGCGTGCCGACGACGATGTGGCAGCCGGCGGCCAGCAGGCGCTGCTCGCGCCGGGCGTCCATGCCTCCGACGCAGGCGAGGACGCGGCCCCCGGCCGGCTGGTACAGCCAATCGAGCTCGCGCTGCACCTGCAGTGCCAGCTCGCGGGTCGGGGCGATCACCAGGGCAATCGGCGCCCCGCCGGGCCCGAGGCGCTCGGCATCGCCGAGCAGCGTGCTGCCGAGGGCCAGGCCATAGGCGACGGTCTTGCCCGAGCCGGTCTGGGCCGAGACCAGCAGATCGCGGTCCGCATTCTCGGATTGCAGCACCGCGGCCTGGACCGGCGTGGGTTCGGCATAGCCGCGCTCGGACAGGGCGTGCAGCAGGCTGGCGGGGGCGGGGGAGAAGGGCATGTCGCACTAGACCCTTGTTTCGAGCCGTGGCGGACACTGCTCCTGATGGGGATCCCGGTTTTCTCAAATGCCGAAGGACGGCCGCCGCATCGCTGCGGGCCGGTCCAACGGCAAAAGATCTCTGGATCGTCGCGCGCATCGATACGCGAACCGGGCGCCGCGCACAAGGGCAGGGCTGCCTTCGGGGTGCGACGGTTTCGCCCCACCAGCCGACGACCGATCCGGAACGAAGGCCGAATCTCGGTCGGGACCCACCCGGCGCACCATGCCTGGCGCGAGGGACCGGAGCACCGATCGGTTGAATGTGCTCATCGCCAGCCCGCTCGAGGAGGAGCACGTCGCCCGCATCCGCGCCGTCGCCCCCGACATGGTAGACGTCATCCACGAGCCGGATCTCCTCCCGCCGACCCGGTATGTGGCCGACCACAACGGCCCGGCAGGATTCCGGCGCGGCGAGGAACAGGAAGCGCGCTGGCGCCGGCATCTCGCGAACGCGGATATCCTGTGGGGCTTCCCGCCGGATGCCACGGACGGGTCCCCCGGCCGCTCGCTGGCGCCCAGGGTCAAATGGATCCAGGCGACCAGCTCAGGGATCGGGAGCAGGGCCGCGTGAACGAGATGACGAGCCTGTTCGACCGTTCGCTGACGCACGAGCACGCTTGATGGGCTCGTCGCATCGAACGAACTGGCGCCCGAATTCGGGTTCTCTCGGCGTGACAAGCACCCTCGATCGCTGCCTTGCCCGGGGAATCGCCTGTGGCAGTCATTCGATGCAACAACCAGGGGCGTCGCTGGCCGTGCCGCCATCAAAGCCTTGGCGTTCGATCTTCAGGCAACCGCAGCGGCCCCAGCTGTTTGGCGATATTGGCAGCGTGCGGACTTTGCCTCGCCTGCCTGAGCGCCGGGCACAGGCTGGGACGGTCCGAAGGTCGGAATCGGTGGCAATTGGCCGACCGTCACAAGCCCCCATGCGATCCTTCGGCCCCGCTTGAACTCGCCGCCGAAAAGGTGCGTTATGGCTCGAAGAACGGAACTGCCCGACCGAGCCTCGGCTCCCCATCGGCAGTGTATTGGAAGCACTGGATCGCCCCGTGAGCACCGATACGATCGCGAGCGCGCCTAGGCGCGATGATTCGCGCGCCCATATTGCAGCGGCACAATGGGGCCGCGGAGTCGGTACACTCCTTCGCATTACCCGCATGACGTTGCGTCATCCTTGGCAAGTCGGCATCGCCATCGGATCGACCTTCATTGCCGCGACCCTTCAATTGTTCATCCCCCGTCTCCTCGGCCAGGCCGTCGACCAGGCCCGCGGCGTTCTCGCGGCCGCGGGTGAATCGGCGATGCAGGCCGAGACGGCGCTGATGACGACCGCTCTGGTGCTGCTCGCAGTCAGCGTCTTCCGCGGCATCTTCACGATGCTGCAGAATTATTTCGGGGAAGCGGTCGGGCACCATATCGGCTACGAGTTGCGTCTCGCCTGCTACGAGAAGTTGCAGCGCCTGAGTTTCAGCTTTCACGACCGGGTGCACACCGGCGACCTGATCACGCTCGGCATGCTGGACCTCGAAGGTGTGCGCATGTTCTTCAGCACCGGGGTCGTACGGCTCGTGTTGCTGACGGTCTTGATCGGCGTCGGCGCCTATCTGCTTCTCAGCACGGATCTGGTGCTCGGCCTGCTGAGCCTGAGCTTCGTGCCGTTCGTCGCCTGGCGCTCCTCGGTGACTCAACTCCGCATGCGCTCGACTTGGCTCACCCTGCAGGATCGTATGTCCGTCCTCAGCCGGGTCATGGAGGAAAACCTTGGCGGGATTCGCGTCGTGCGCGCATTCGCGGCCCAGAAGCACGAGCTCGAGAAGTTCGACCGGGCCTCGCAAAGCGCCCTCGAGATCGGGCACGAGCGCGTGGATCTCCGCGTGGTCAACACCTCCGCCATGAATTTCTCCTTCTTTCTCGCGATGGGGCTGGTGCTCTGGGTCGGCGGCAACAGGGTCATCGATGGCGAGATCAGCGTCGGCACGCTGGCGACCTTCCTGACCTTCACGACCATCCTGCAGATGCCCGTACGCCAGCTGGGCCTTCTGGTGAATTCCTTCGCCCGTGCCTCGACATGCGGGACGCGTCTCTTCGACCTGCTCGATCTCGATCTCGCCATCAAGGACGAGCCGGGAGCCAAGGACCTCGTGGTGACCGACGGCGTCCTGCGGTTCGAGGACGTCGATTTCCGCTATCCGGGGGCCGGGGAGCGCAAGGTCCTGTCCGGCATCAGCTTCGAGGCGCGGCGTGGCGAGACCATCGGGATCGTCGGATCCCCGGGGGCGGGCAAGTCGAGCCTGGTGCATCTCATTCCGCGCTTCTACGACGTCGCCGGCGGCAGGATCACGATCGACGGGCAGGACATCAGCAAGGTCACGCTCAACTCCCTGCGGCAGGCGGTCAGCATCGTGCAGCAGGATTCCTTCCTGTTCACCACCTCGATCGAGAACAACATCGTCTATGGCAATCCATGGGCGAAAGACGACCAGATCGCGCGCGCCAGCGAATCCGCCCAGTTGCACAACTACATCCTCGGGCTGCCGATGGGCTACGGCACCGTCGTCGGCGAGCGCGGAGTCTCCCTCTCCGGTGGGCAGCGCCAGCGGCTTTCGATCGCGCGCAGCCTGATGCTGAAGCCCGCCATCATGGTGTTCGACGATTCCACCGCCGCGATCGACGCCGGCACCGAGCAGCGGATCCGCAGCGCCATGCGGCGCTTCGCCAAGGGCCGCGTGACGCTCGTCATCGCCCATCGGCTGAGCTCCCTGATGCACGCCGACCAGATCCTGTTCATCGAGGATGGCCGCATCATCGAGCGCGGCACCCATGAGGAACTGCTCGCCCAAGGCGGCCGATACCGAGCGCTCTACGACCTTCAGATGCGGCCCGGCGACGACGCCGCGCAGCCGGCGGTGAACTGATGCCCGTTAAATCCGAGGACAGAGACGAGGTCGAGGATCAGCGCGGCCGTCCGCCGCGCGCCGTCGTCGGATCCCATCGCCCGGAAGAGGAGGTGTTCGGTGCGGCCTTCGACGGGCGCATCGTCCGCCGCATCTGGCAATTCGTTTATCCGTATCGTCGCAAGATGATCGTGGCGATCGCGGCGGTGCTGCTCTTCACCCTGAGCCAGGTCGCCATCCCGCTGATCATCCGCTTCGCGATCGATCATGGCATGGCGGCCGGCAGTCGCGGCGCCCTGATGGCAGCCGTGATCGCCTTCGCCGTGGCGATCCTGGTCAACTACGGCGCGAGCCATGTGCAGGAGACGGTGGTCGGCAAGGCTGCAGAGAACGTCCTGTTCGACATGCGCCGCGCCATGTTCGAGCATCTGCAGCGCGTGTCCCTGTCCTTCATGGACAAGACGGAGGTCGGCCGGCTGATGTCGCGACTGCAGGGCGACGTCAACTCCATGCAGGAATTCATGGAGACGTCGGTGCTCTCCGTCGGCGACATGGCGCTCCTGGCCGGCATCATCACCGTGATGCTTCTCCTGGACGTCCGGCTTGGCCTTCTCACCCTGTCGGTGATGCCGGTGCTGTTCGTCGTGCGCCTCTGGTGGCTGCCGCGAGCCCGCGACGCCTTCATGGCCGCCCATGAGACGAATTCGGTCGCGAATGGCGCGCTGGCCGAGGGGATCCACGGTGTGCGCACGGTCCAGAGCATGGGCCGTCAGCAGCTCAACCTGCGTCTCTATGGCGACAAGGCCCACGGCAATCTGCGCGCGCATCTCCGCGCCGCGAAATATGCACAGGTGATGGTGCCGATCGTGGACACGCTGACCGGCGTCGCCATGGCGGTGGTCATCGTCGTCGGCGGCTCGATGGTCCTGGGCAACACCCTGGACATCGGCATCATGGTCGCCTTCCTGTTCTATATTCAGCGTTTCTTCGACCCGATCCGTTCGCTGACCCTGCAGTACAGCGTCATGCAGCGGGCCATGGCCTCGGGCCACCGCATCGCCGAGGTGCTCGACATTCCCGTGGAGATCGAGGACCGGCCGGATGCGATCGATCTGCCGCCGGCCACGGACGGGTCGGTCGAGTTCAGGGATGTGACCTTCGGCTATCGGACCGGGCAGCCGGTGCTCAAGAATGTGAGCTTCCGCGTCAATCCGGGCGAGACCGTCGCCCTCGTCGGCCCCACGGGCTCGGGGAAGTCTAGCGCCATGGCGCTCGTGCATCGCTTCTACGATGTCTGGGACGGCCAGGTGATGGTGGGCGGCCACGACGTGCGGGACCTGACCCAGGATTCGCTCGGGCAGCAGGTGGCCATGGTCCTGCAGGAGCCGTTCCTGTTCTCGGGCTCCGTCTTCGAGAACATCCGCTATCACAAGACCGATGCAACCCTCGACACGGTGATCCGCGCCGCGAAGGCGGTGGGTGCCCACGAATTCATCACGCGTCTGCCCAACGGCTATGAGACGGTTCTGGACCAGCGCGGCGGAAATCTATCGATCGGCCAGCGTCAGCTCATCAGCTTCGCCCGGGCGCTGGTGTCGGACGCCCGGATCCTGGTCCTGGACGAGGCGACGGCGAATATCGACAGCTACACCGAAATGCTGATCCAGAAGGCCCTGGTCACCTTGCTGAAAGGACGCACGGGCCTGGTCATTGCCCATCGCCTGGCAACCATCCGCCACGCCGACCGCATCATCGTGCTGCAGAACGGCGAGAAGATCGAGGCGGGCACGCATGACCAACTGATGGCGGCCGAGGGACTCTACGCCCGGCTTTACACCATGAACTACGCGTCGTTCGACGACATCCCGGACGGGGTCGTCATGAATCAAGCGCCGGTGGGCGTGGCGACCTGAACCTCGGGCCGCGCTACTTCTCAGCCCGTCACGATCGCGTCGCATGCCCGGGCGATGCTTCCAGATGGGTGCGGATCTGGCCCGGCCTGTTCCGGGTCGCGGCCAGATTCCCAACAGCGGGCCTGCTTGGGCAAGGACGCTTTCGCCGGGATCCCTCGAAATCAAGCGGGTTCCACCTGCGTTTCCTCAAAATGGCTTCGGCCGACTTCCTCAGACCAATTCTCGCCCGTCCAGCGATGACGCTGGGATCTCTTGCATGAGATCTGAACAAATGTGGAACATCGGTCAGGACTATGTCGGGAGTCCTCGATTCGGAGCGCCGGAGCGGGTGCTGTTTTGTTCTCATTGGCCCGGCAGAAGCTCCTTGCCAACCCACTGCAAAACCTCTAGGAAACCTGCGGCGTTCGGGCCGACGGGGCGTAGCGCAGTCTGGTAGTGTGCCTGCTTTGGGAAAAGGCGGCGTCTACCGCCTAACCTTCTGATCTTCAATGCCGTTTTGCGCTTCTGTCGAATCCCGGTCGGGACCATGTCGGGACGCCGCAGCGGACCGGGACGCGGCCTCCATCATCTCCCGGATATCCTCCACCAGCACATGAGCGTACTTCGCCGTCGTCTTGATGTCGGCGTGACCGGGCTGCTTCTGGACCGCCTTCAGATTCCCCGAGGCCCACAGCCCGCGGGTGGCGCTGGTGTGGCGGGTGTCGTGCAGGCGGAAGTTCGTCACCCCGGCGTGGTCGAGCGCATCGCCCCATAGGCGCAGCCATCCGTCCCGGCGGATCGGATACCGCTCGCCTTTGCGGCGGACGATCGTGCCGTCACGGCTCGTCCGCGGCTTCTCGCAGATATAGGTGAAGACATAGACCGGATGGTGCCCGTGGCAGCCCCGCAGCAACGCGGCCATGGCGCGCGTCATTGGCACGATGCGGAGCTTGCCGCCGGGCCTCTTGCTCTTCCCGATGATGCGGATCTCCATCCGATCGAAGTCGACATCGGCCCAGGTGAGGCGCCGGCATTCGCCGAGGCGGTAGCCGCGGATCATGGCGAAACGGACGATCGGGTGCAGATCCTGCCGCAGGCTGGCGAAGATCCGGTCCTCCTCGTCATAGGAGGCTTCGCGGACGCGCTCCTCCGGCTCCTCGAGGAGGTGCTGGCCCCAGTCCGGCATGTCGCCGACATCGACCTTCCAGACCTTGTCCGCGCGCCGCCTCTATGCGCTTTGCAGCTTCGGCCTGCTGTGCCGCTGCTCGGTTCTTCGTGCCCGTGCTGCCATGAAATCGTAGGCCCCGGACGATGAAGTCGTAGTGATAGTACGGCTTTCCCTTCGGCTTGTAGACGGACACGGCACCTCCTGACGGCGGCGATGCTCGATGAAGAGCTCCAGATCTTCCGGTCTGAACTTCTTGGTTCGGCGACCGATCAGCACGTAGGGGATGTCGCCGGCGGCCACGTGTGCCTGCAGCGTGCTGCTGCAGATATCCAGCCGCCTTGCGGCCTTGGCATGGACTCCGAATCCAGACCGCAGGATGGCGGCAGTGCAGAAGATCGGCCGCTGCTTATTTCGATGGCCAACTCCGTTTCGCAAACTTGCCTGGAGGCCGGCTGCTTCAGGCTCCTCAACGCCGGCTCCGGTCTCTATTGCGGGCTCCCGGCAACTAGAACAGCTTTTGGGAGGTGGGCGGATCAATCCGCCTTTGCGCACCGGTGCAGGAAGGGCGTACCCCCTGCGGCGGAAAAACCTAGCTGCCGGACCTCGACTTCTTCAGACGCACGCCTGGACCGCTGCCGTTGTCCGGGATGAACTCGATCCCCGCTTCCTCAAGAGCCGCTCGGATCGCTTGGACTGTGCTGCCCTTCAACTGCTCTCCACGTTCAAGGCGCGTGATTGTGTTCGTTGAGACGCTCGCAAGTTTGGCCACCTCTCGAACCCCCAGATTCAGCGCGGCTCTAGCCATCCGGCACTGCTCAGGAGTCATTGATCAGCTTTCGATACAGTGTAGCGATTTTGCATCGACGCGCGACACGGAATTGGTGACGATGTAGCGATTCTCTCGACCTCACAAGGCGGGGGGGGGGGGGGGGGGGGGGGGGGGCGGCCCCCCGCGCCCACCCCCCCCCCACCCCCGCC
>NZ_JASATH010000107.1:0-26614 GCF_038440215.1 Inquilinus sp. OTU3971
CCGACGCCATGGCGCCGCACCCTCGTCCGTCAAAATCATGCACGATCCATGATGCATGATTGACTCGACCCGTCTCCGACCGCTATCAGGCCTGGGTCCGGAGGATCGCCGTGCCGCAGAAAGCCGCCATCTCCCGCGTCGTGCTGGCCGACCAGGTCGTGCGGGTGCTGCAGGAGCGCATCCTCGACCGGGTCTATGAGCCGGGCGCGCGGCTGAACATCGACGCGTTGTCGCGCGAACTGGAGGTCAGCTCGTCGCCGATCCGCGAGGCCTTGATGCGCCTCGCTGCCGACGGGCTGGTCGCCGCCTCCTCCTTCGCCGGCTTCTCGGTAGCGCCGGTGCCGCCGCGCGACTGGTTCGAGCAGCTGCTGGCCTATCGCGTCCTGGCCGAGGGCTGGGCGGCCCGGCAAATGGCGCGGCGCCGGCCGGCCGCCGCGATCGGGCGGATGCGCGAAAGCCTGGCGGCGATGGAAAGCGGCCGGCTGGGCCGCAAGGCGCGCGACTACCTGACCGCCAATCAGGCCGACCAGGCCTTCCACGAGGCCATGCTGGACGGCGCCGGCAACGAGATCCTGGCCCGCAGCGTGCGCGACCTGCACCCGCATCTGCACCACGCCCGGCTGTTCGCCAGGGTGCCGCAGGACATCGCTCCCGTGATCATCGAGCATCAGGCCATCCTGGCCGCCATCGAGGCGGGCGACGAGGAAGCGGCCGGCGCGGCGCTGGAACGGCACCTGCGCGCCTCCTGGCAGCGCTACGACGGCTGGACGGCCGACGAGCCGGCCTGACCCTTCACCGCAGAGGACATTCCCGTGGCCAAGATCGTTTCCGTCGAGATCCTGCAGGCCGACCTGAAGCCCAAGGTCAAGCGTACCGACGCGGTGCAGGCCTTCGAGCTGCAGGAGACGCCGATGGTCCGCATCACCGACGCGGACGGCGCCGTCGGCACCGGCTACAGCTACACCATCGGCACCGGCGGATCTTCCGTCGCCCGGCTGCTGGACGACCATCTGGCGCCGCTGCTGATCGGCCGTGAGGCGGACGACATCGAGCGGATCTGGCGCGACCTGTTCTACCGCGTCCATGCCACCACGGTCGGCGCCCTGACCTCGATCGCGCTGGCCGCCATCGACACGGCGCTATGGGACCTGCGCAGCCGCCGCACCGGCATCCCGCTGCACCGGCTGGCCGGCGGCGCCAAGGACAGCATCCAGCTCTACCACACCGAGGGCGGCTGGCTGCACCTGGACCAGGCGGCGCTGGTCGAGGAGGCGCTGCAGGCCAAGGCCCAGGGCTTCGGCGGCACCAAGGTGAAGGTCGGCCGGCCGCATGTGGCCGAGGACATGCGCCGCCTGACGGCGGTGCGCGAGCAGGTCGGCGACGCCTGGGAGATCATGACCGATGCCAACCAGGGCTTCACCCTGGACGAGGCGGTGCGCCGGGTGCGCAGCTTCCAGGAGGTCGGCATCGCCTGGTTCGAGGAGCCGATCCACGCCGACGACGTGCGCGCCCATCAGCGGCTGGCGGCGTCGACCAGCGTGCCGATCGCGGTCGGCGAGTCGATGTACAGCATCTCGCAGTTCAAGGACTACCTGCAGAGCGACGCCTGCTCGATCGTCCAGGTCGATGTCGGCCGGATCGGCGGCATCACTCCCTGGCTGAAGGTCGCGCACATGGCCGAGGCCTTCAACGTGCCGGTCTGCCCGCATTTCCTGATGGAGCTGCACCTGCCGCTGTGCTGCGCCGTGCCGAACAGCCGCTGGCTGGAATACATCCCGCAGCTCGACCTGGTCACCACCGAGGAGATCCGGATCGAGAACGGCCGGGCGATCCCGTCGGAGACGCCCGGGCTGGGCATCGAATGGGATTGGGCGGCGCTGGACCGCGTCATCGTCCACCGCAGCCGCCACACCGGCTGATGGCGGCGCTGTACGACGCCGAGGCGCTGGCTGGCTTCGCTCGCGCCTTGCTGGGCAACGCCGGCATGCCGGCCGACAAGGCGGCGGATGTCGCCGAGGTGCTGGTCGACGGCGACTGCCTGGGCAAGACCACCCACGGCCTGGCGCTGCTGCCGCATTACCTGCGCGAGATCGAATCCGGCGGCATGCGGCTGGACGGCGACCCCACCGTGGTCAACGACCTGGGCGCCTGCCTGACCTGGGACGGGCGCAAGCTGCCCGGCCCCTGGCTGATGCGCCGCGCGGTGGACGAGGCGGTCGGCCGCGCCGCACGCCTCGGCCTCGGCGCCGTGGCGGTGCAGCGCAGCCACCACACCGCCTGCCTGGGCGCCTATCTGCGCCGGGCCACCGACCGCGGCTTCCTGCTGCTGGTGGCCCTGACCGACCCGGCCCATTCCAGCGTGGCGCCGTTCGGCGGCATCACCCCGGTGCTGACCTCGAACCCGATCGCCTTCGGCGCGCCGACCGAGGGCGACCCGGTGCTGGTCGACATGGCGACGGCGATGCTGACGAACGGCACCGTCGCCGGGCACCGGCAGCGCGGCGAGCCCCTGCCCACCCCCGACCTGCTGGACAACCGGGGCAACCCGACGACCGACCCGAACGTCATCGCCACCACCCCGCCCGGATCGATCCTGCCGCTCGGCGGGCTAACGGCCGGGCATAAGGGCTTCGCCCTCGGGCTGATGGTCGAGCTGCTGTCCGGCTGCCTCAGCGGCCATGGCCGCGCCTCGCCGTCGGAGGGCTGGAGCGCCGCGGTGCTGCTGCTGGCGATCGACCCCGCGGCCTTCGGCGGGCGCGAGGAATACCACCGCCAGGTCGACCGGCTGGCCGAGATGTGCCGTGCCTCCGCCCCACGCCCCGGCGTCGACCGGGTGGTGCTGCCCGGCGAGGCGGCGCAGCAGCGCCGGCGGCAGCGGCTGCGGGATGGCGTGCCGGTGGCGGCGGAGCTGATGGCGGGTCTGGCCGCGCGCGCGGCCCCGGCCGGGATCGCGGTCCCGGCGCCGGTCGGCCCGGCCTGACGACACGACATCACAAGAACGGAAGGGAGGAGCACGACAATGAGCGACGCAGCGATCCGCGCTCGGGCGGCCGAAACGCGGCCGGTGGACAAGGCGGGCATCCGCAAGGCGATCACCGCCGCCACCATCGGCACCGTGATCGAGTGGTTCGACTACGCGCTGTACGGCGCCGCCTCGGGCCTGGTCATCGGCAAGCTGTTCTTCCCCGACCTGTCCGGAGCCAGCGGTCAGCTGGCCGCCTTCGCCACCTTCGCCGTCGGCTTCTTTTTCCGGCCGCTGGGCGGCATCGTCATCTCGCATTTCGGCGACCGCTTCGGCCGCAAGCCGGCGCTGATCTTCACCATCGCGCTGATGGGGCTGGCCACCGTGGCCATGGGGCTGCTGCCGACCTTCGGCCAGATCGGCATCGCCGCGCCGATCCTGCTGGTCCTGTTCCGCGTGCTGCAGGGCTTCGGCGCCGGCGCTGAATATGCCGGGGCCGTGACCCTGGTGTCGGAATACGCGCCCCCGGGCCAGCGCGGCTTCTACACCGCCTTCCTGCAGTCGGCGACCGTGGTCGGCATCATGCTGGCGACCTTGTGCTTCCTGGCCGTCTCGGCCCTGCCGGACGAGGTGCTGCTGGGCTGGGGCTGGCGGGTGCCATTCCTGCTGTCGGCCCTGCTGTTCGGCGTCGCCCTCTACATCCGCAAGCGGCTGGACGAGACGCCGGAATATGTCGCGGCGGTGGAGCGCGCGGCCCAGCAGAAGCTCGAGGCGCATGTGCCGATCGGCGAGCTGCTGCGCCATTCGCCGCGGGAGGTGGTGTTCGGCTTCCTGTCGGTCACCGGCCACAACGCCAACGCCTATATCCTCAGCGCCTTCAGCCTGAGCTACATGACCAACACCCTGCACATGCCGAAGACACAGGCGCTGACCGCCGTGGTCATCGCCTCCTTCACCGGGGTGGTGTTGACGCCGCTGATGGGCGCCATCGCCGACCGCGTCGGCAACGCCAAGGTCTATGCCTTCGGTGCGCTGTTCACCGGCGCCTTCGCCTTCCCGCTCTTCGCCCTGATCGACACCGGCGACGTGGTCCTGGCGACGCTGGCGATGAGCATCGGTTACGGCATCGGCTTCGGCGGCCTGGCAGGCGCGCAGGGCGCCTTCCTGGCCAACCTGTTCCCGACCCGGTATCGCTTCTCCGGCATCGCCCTGACGCGGGAGCTGAACAGCATGCTGATCGCCGGGCCGACGCCGTTCATCGCCTCGGCCCTGGTCGCGGCGGCGGGCGGCACGCCGGAATACGTCGTGCTGTACCTGGTGGCCTGCTGCGCCGTGACCTTCGTCGCCGTCCTGGCGATCCGGAACCGGTCGGCGGCCGGGCAAGAGTGACACCGTGCCGGCCGCCGCAGTCCCCGCCTCAATCGACCACGTAGCGGCGGTAGCGCTCGGGCAGCTGGTCCAGCAGCACGAAGGCACGGTCGACGTGATAGACCAGCCGCGCCTCGGCCTCCGCCGCGTTGCCGGCGTCGAGCGCGTCGATCACCGCGAGGTGCTCCTCGATCACCAGCGGCAGCCGGTCCGGGCTGCCGAACAGCCTCATGAAGCGGGCCAGCCGGGTCCAGGCGGTCTGGATCGTGGTCCACACCCCTTCGCGGTTGGCGAAACTCATCAGCAGGTGGTGGAACTCCGCATCCGCGGCGTGGAAGCCGTCCGAGTCCCCGGCCTCGAGCAGCAGCCGCTGCTTCGCCGGCACCGCCCGGGCCGCGGCGCTCATCGCCGGGGTCCAGATCTCGGCCGTCTCGCGCAGCACCGCCACCTCCAGCGCCCGGCGGACGAAATGCGCGTCGCCGATGCCGCTGAGCCGGATCGGGGCGACGAAGCTGCCCTGCTGCGGATAGACGTCGATCAGCCCCTCCTCCGCCAGCCGCTGGATCGCGGCCCGGATCGGCGTGCGCGACACGCCGAACTGCCGGCTGATGCTGTTCTCGCTGATCGGGGTGCCGGGCAGCAGATGGACGCCGACGATGGCGGCCCGCAGCGCCTCGTGCACCTGGTCGGCGACCGGCAGACGGCGGTCGAGGCGGAGGCGAATCGCCTGCAGGCCGCCGGACTCCTCGTCCGGCTCGGTGGCGGCGACTGGCGGCGCTTCGGTTGGTGCGGCGATCGGCATCTCTCCCTCCCCGAACAGCGCAGTCCTCGGCCATTTGTCCGACCTGTTTGGTCGCACCAGCCACAATTCGATTGCGCCTTGCACACTTGGATACTAGCGTTTCACCGCGCCGTTCAAGTGCGCTGACGCCTTGACGGCACCCGACAAGAAACCTTGGGGAGGATCTGATGTCCCGACATGTCCGGAGGGCCGTTCTGGCCGGCTTGGCGCTGCTGGCAGGGGCCGGCGCGGCTGCAGCCGACGACACCCGCGTCGCCCTGGTGCCCGGCGGCCCGCACCCGTATTTCTCGGCCTGGGAGCAGGCTGGCAAGGACGCCGCCCGCGACTTCAAGCTCGCCGCCGCGGACTACAAGGTCCCGCAGAAGTGGGAGCTGAGCACCCAGAACCAGCTGCTCGAGAGCCTTGTGACCCAGGGCTACAACGCCTTCCTCGTCTTCCCCGGCGACCCGGTCGGCAGCGTCAGCACCGTGGCCGAGCTGGCGGATAGCGGCGCCCCGGTGATCGCCACCGCCGGCTGCCTGAAGGACCCGTCCGAGGCGCAGTTCTGCCTCGGCACCGATGTCGGCAACTCCGCCTATCTCGGGACCAAGGAGCTCTTGAAGGCGATGGCCGGCAAGAAGCGGATCCTGCATGTCACCGGCTTCCTGGTCGACCCCAACACCCAGCTGCGCATCGACGCGGTGGAGAAGGCGGCGAAGGAAGAAGGCGCCCAGGTCGTGCAGGTGATCGCCGACATCGACGCGCCGGAGCCGGCGGAAGAGAAGATCAACGCCTATCTCGCCGCCCATGCCGCCGATGTCGACGGCATCGTCAGCACCGCCTGGGTGCCGTCGGTGGTCGCCGCCAACGCGCTGCGCCGGATCGGCGACAAGCGCATCCAGATGGTCGCCATCGACCATGACGAGGTGGTGCTGAAGGCGATCAAGGACGGCTTCCTGCACGGCACCATGCTGCAGAACCCGTACGGCCAGGCCTATATCGGCTCCCACGTCGTCGACCGGCTGCGCAATGGCTGCACGCTCAAGTCCGACGCGCCGTGGAAGACCAACGCGCTGACCAATCACTTCGTCGATTCCGGCACCGTCTTCGTCGGCGCCGACAAGGTGGATGGCTACGTCGCCGCGATGCAGGACATCACCAAGACCCTGCTCGCCGGCTTCGAGAAGACCTACCTGGACTGCAAGTCCTGACGGCGTGATCCGGCTGGGCCCGCGCGGCCCGGCCGGCTCTCCGAGGCAGACCGTTTCCCAGAGTTTGACCGATGCATGCCGAAGACAGCGCCGCCCCCCCGTCCCAGGTAGGGTCCCCGCAGGCGACGCCGCGCGCGGCATTCGGCCGGCCGCGCTTCTGGCTGACCAACGAATTCGGCCTGATCGTGCTGATCGCGGTGTTCGTCACCGCCTTCGGCCTCTTGACCCCCGGCTTCCTGTCGCCGTTCAACCTGTTCGCGCTGGGCCGCACCGCCGCGATCAACGTCATGATCGGCCTGTCGATGATGGTGGTGATCGTCACCGGCGGGCTGAACCTGGCGGTCGGCGCCATCGGCGTCTGCGCCGCCATGGCCTGCGGCTGGCTGATCCAGGATGCCGGCCTGCCCTGGCCGCTGGCGATCCTCGGCGGGCTGGCAATGGGTGCCGCACTGGGCTTCGTCAATGGCTGGACCGTCGTCCGCTCCGGCCTGCACAGCTTCATCATCACCCTCGCCAGCATGAGCATCTTCTTCGGGGTCATGATCTTCCTGACCCGGGGCGAATCCTATCGCGAGCTGCCGTCGGTGTTCTCCAGCTTCGGCCGGTTGCGGGTCCTGGACGGCATGCTGTCGCCACTGCTGCTGGTGGCCGTCGCCGTCGCCGTGCTGCTGGTGGTGCTGTACCGCTTCACCGTGGCGGGCCGCGAGATGCTGGCCGCCGGCGCGAGGCCGGAGGCCGCTTCCCTGTCCGGCATCCGCGTCGACCGCGTCTTCATTTACTGCCACATGCTGTCGGGGCTGCTGGCCGGCATCGCGGCGCTGATGCTGGTTGCGCGCAACGGCGCCGCCCTGCCCTCCATGGCCGGGCAGCTGGGGCAGGACTGGCTGCTGCCCGCCTTCCTCGGCCCGGTGCTGGGCGGCACGCTCTTGTCCGGCGGGCGGGTGTCGGTGGCCGGCACCTTCCTGGGCGCCTTCCTGGTGACGCTGCTGACCAGCGGCCTGCTGCTGCTGCAGGTCGGCGAATTCTGGGTGCAGGCCTTCCTGGGCCTGCTGCTGCTCCTGGCCGTGCTGATGGACATGGCGCGCCGCTCCTTCCTGGCGCGCCGGAGGATGGTGTGATGGGGGCCTTGTCCCGCTATGCCCGGACCGACTGGTTCGGCCCGCTGCTGGTCACGGTGCTGGCGATCGTCATCGTCGGCGCCTTCAACCCGTCCTTCCTGTCGCCGCTGAACATCCAGGTGCTGCTGCTGGCGATCTCGGTCAACGCGCTGATCGCCTTCTCGCAGATGATCATCATCGCGGTCGGCCAGATGAACCTGTCGGTCGGCGCCATCGGCGGGCTGGCGGCGATCAGCTTCGCCGGGATGATGCAGGTCTGGGGCCTGCCCGCCCCCGTGGCCGCCGTACTGGCGCTGCTGATTGGCGTGGCCGCCGGGATGGTGAACGGCGTGTTCATCGCCTGGACCGGGATCAGCGCCTTCGTCATCACCCTGGCCAGCCTGTCGATGTTCAAGGGCATCAACCTCGGCATCACCCAGGCCCAGCCCTTCTACGGCATCCCGGATGCGGTGAAGGCCTTCGGCAACACCACCTTCATCGACCCGCTGCCCTGGCTGGTGCTGCCGATGGCGCTGGTCGCCGTGGGGCTGTGGTTCCTGCTGAACCGCCAGGCGCTGGGCCGCTTCATCCTGGCGGTCGGCGGCAATTCGCACGCGGCAGAGCTGTCGGGCATCTCGGTCGGCTTCACGGTGGTGGCCGCCCACGCCATCTCCGGCCTGCTGGCGGCGCTGGCCGGCATCATGCTGGTGGCGCGGCTGCAGATCGGCCAGCCGACGATCGGCGACGACTGGCTGATCCTGTCTTTCGCCGCGCCGGTGATCGGCGGGGCGGTGCTGTCCGGCGGCCATGTCAGCGTATCGGCGACGCTGCTGGGCGTCGTCATCGTCGCGATCATCACCCAGGCCCTGGTGCTGTTCAACATCGACCCCTTCCTGGTCCAGGTCGTGCTCGGCGTCCTGATCCTGTGGGCGGTCGGCATCAACCGCCTGCGCGAGCTGCGGCTGCGCAAGGCCGCGGCGGCGGGGGCCTGACCATGGCGGTGTTCGAGGCACGCGGCGTAGCCAAGTTCTTCCCCGGCGTGAAGGCGCTGCAGGGCGTCTCCCTGACCCTGGAGCCGGGGTCGATCCATGCCCTGCTGGGCGAGAACGGCGCCGGCAAGTCGACGCTGATCAAGATCATCACCGGCGTGCACCGGCCGGACGAAGGCCAGCTGCTGCTCGACGGCAAGCCGGTCGAGTTCGGCGGCCCGCGCGACGCCACCGCGCACCGGATCGGCGTGGTGCACCAGGAGCGCAACCTGATCCCGCGCTTCTCGATCGGCGAGAACATCGCGCTGGAGCAGCTGGCCGCGCATCCGCTGCGCCGGGTGGACTACACCAAGGTCAACGCCGACGCCCGCCAGTGGCTGAAGGTGCTGGATCTCGATATCGACCCGCGCATCCCGGTCTCCCAGCTCAGCGTCGCCAAGATGCAGCTGGTCGAGATCGCCAAGGCGCTGTCGCTGAAGTCCCGCGTGCTGCTGCTGGATGAGCCGACCGCGGCGCTGACCCCGCACGAGACCGACATCCTGTTCGGCCTGCTGCGCCGGCTGCGCGACGAGGGCGTCAGCATGCTCTTCGTCAGCCACAAGCTGGAGGAGGTGCAGGCGATCTGCGACCGGGTGACGGTGCTGCGCGACGGCCGCAACGCCTGCGAGAGCCGGGCGATGGAAGGGCTGGGCCGGCAGGACCTGGTGCGGCTGATGATCGGCCGGGCCGAGCTGATCGCCGACTGGCCTTCGCGTGACCATTCCCAGGCCCCGGCGGCGCTGCGACTGCAGGGTGTGTCGACCGGCCTCGGCCACCGCAACGTCGACCTGACGCTGCGCAAGGGCGAGATCGTCGGCCTGTACGGGCTGGTCGGCGCCGGGCGGACCGAGCTGGCGAAATGCATCCTCGGCCAGTTCCCGGTCACCGCCGGCAAGGTCGAGGTCGAGGGCAAGCCGGTGAAGATCCGCGACGTCGCCGACGCCATCCACCGCGTCGGCATCGGCTATGTCAGCGAGGACCGGAAGCAGGAGGGCCTCGTGCTGATGCATTCGGTGCTGGAGAATGCCGGCATCACCGTCTGGCGTCGCCTGGCGCGCCGCTTCGGCTTCCTGACCGACGGCATGGTCCGGGCGAAGACCGAGCCCTTCATCAGGCGGCTGGCAGTGCGCACCCCGTCGCTGGGCCAGCTGGTCGGCAACCTGTCGGGCGGCAACCAGCAGAAGATCAGCGTCGCCAAATGGCTGGCCGCCGGGGTCAAGGTGCTGATCGTCGACGAGCCGTCGGTCGGCATCGACATCAAGACCAAGGCCGAGCTGCACGAATTGCTGCGCGAGCTGTCGGAGACCGGCACGGCGATCCTGCTGATCACCAGCGACATGCCGGAGATGATCACCCTGGCCGACCGCATCGTGGTGATGAACGCCTACCGGATCGAGGGCGAGATCACCAACACCCGCGACTACCGGGCGATGAGCGAGGGGATCATGAACCTGATCCACCGGGTGGAAGCTGCTTAGCGGGGCGGCCTGGCGAGCTAAGGCCGCAGGCGGCGCGCGGCGTTGAGCAGGCGCAGCGCGGCGCAGGCGGCGCCGTAGCCGTTGTCGATGTTGCAGACCGACAACCCCGGGGCGCAGCTGGCCAGCATGGCGTCCAGCGCGGCGCGGCCGCCGGCGGCGACGCCGTAGCCGACCGAGGTCGGGACGCAGATCACCGGCCCGGCCACCAGCCCGCCGACGACGCTGGCCAGCGCCGCGTCCATGCCAGCGACGACGATCACCACCGGATGGGCCCGGATCTCGTCCAGCCGGTCGGTCAGCCGCCACAGCCCGGCCACGCCGATATCGCTGAACAGGCTGGCCCGCTGCCCGGCATGGCGCAGGGTGCGCTCGGCCTCGCGCGCCACCGGCACGTCGGAGGTGCCGGCCGAGAGGATCGCCACCTGGCCCGTGGCCTCGACCGGCCGCAGCGGGCCGAAGAAGCCGGTACGCGACACCGGGCAATGGTCGATGCGGCCGCGATGGCTGATTGAGAGGGCCTCCAGCTTGGCCGTGTCCAGCCGGGTCAGCAGCAGGTCGGCTCCGGCGGCCTCGGCCAGGTCCAGGATCGTCGCGATCTGGGCGGCGGATTTCTCGCCGCAATAGATCGCCTCGTCCTGGCCGATGCGGCCGCCGCGGGCGAAATCCAGAGTGATCTCGTCCCGGCTCATCCCGGCACCCCGACGAAGGCGCTGCCGACCCGATACGGGGCGAAGGCCAGCGGCCGCGACGCGGCGGCTTCCGGCAGCACGGCGCGGATCGACGCCTCCAGCGCCGCGATGCCGTCTGCGTCCAGCCCGGCCAGGCTGCCGGGGTCGAGCTCCACCACCAGCCCGGCGGCGCGGACCCGGCAGCGCACCGTCCGCGGCCGCAGGCGGCTGGCGACCAGCTGTTCCACGGCGTCGATGGTGCGCAGCATCTCCGGCTCGATCGGGATCAGGGTCTCGACGCGGCTCGACAGGCAGGGCGAGGCCGGCAGCTCCGCGAGGTCGCCGAGGCCGAGGTCGCGCGCCAGGGCCCGCAGCCCGGCCTTGCCGATCCCGGCCTCGACATAGGGGTGGTGCACGCCGTGCTCGCGCGCCGCGTCGAGGCCCGGCCGGTACTCGCCGAGATCGTCGAGATTGGTGCCGGAGACGATGGTGCCGGCGACCCGGCCGGCGATCGCGCCGTAGAGGTTGGTCTTGCAGTAGTAGCAGCGGTTCACCGGGTTCTCGCGATAGCGCGGATCGGCGAACTCGCCGGCGTCGAGCACGGTCAGGGCCCAGCCCTCGCGGCTGGCCCAGTCGCGCACCCGCGCCGTCGCCAGCGGCGGCACCGCCGGGGACACGGCGTGGACCACCGTCACCGTGGCGGGGCGCCGGCGATGCTCCAGCACGGCGAGGGTCATGCTGTCGACGCCGCCGCTGACCGCCACCGCGATCGGCCCGAGCCCGTCCAGCACATCCTCGAGCCGCATCCGATCCGCGCTCATGACTCTTCCACCGCTTTCTCCGCCGCCCGCCGCCGGGCCTTGCGCGCCGCGTGACCTTCCAGGTCGGCGACGTCGTCCGCCTCCGCTTTGGCCGTCCGCCCGCCGGGCCGGTCGACCGCCTTGACCCGCAGCGTCCGGCCGCCGGCCGCCACCTCGACCATGCGCCGCGGCAGCACCGCCCGGGCCTGCATCGAATGGCGCAGGCCGATCGTCGTGGTCTCGGCGAAGCACAGGCGCAAGACTTCGTCGCGTGCCTCCGGCAGCGCCAGCAGGCGCAGGTGGGCCATCATCCGTCCCTTCTTGCCGAAGACCGGGGCCTGGACCACGTCCAGCACCGCCGGATGGGCCCGCAGCCGGTCCAGCGCCAGCGCCAGCTCCTCGCCCGACTGGTCGTCGATCTCGCACTCCACCACCAGCACGGAATCCGTTTCGAAGCCTGGCGCCTGCTCGACCGGGTCGAAGCGCAGCACCCGCGCGCAATTGCTGAGGCCGGGCAGGATGCGGGTGCCGAAGCCGATGCCGGTGCCGCCCATGATCCGCGGCTGCGCCGGCCGCGCGGAGTCGCCGCAGAGATGGCGCAGGATCGCGGCGCCGGTCGGGGTGACGCGCTCGCCGCCGACCCCGTCATCGATCACGGCGAAGCCCTGCAGCAGCAGCGCCGTGGCCGGGGCCGGCACCGGCAGCGGCCCGTGCGCGCTGCGCACCTGGCCGGAGCCGAGCGGAACGGCGCCGACGGTCCAGCGGGTCGCCCCGGCCGCGGCGATCAGATGCGCGGCGCCGACGATGTCGGCGATCGAATCCCAGGCCCCGACCTCATGGAAACTCACCGCCTCGACCGGCACGCCATGCACCCGCGCCTCGGCCTCGGCCAGGTGCCGGAAGATGGCGATGGCGTGGCCGCGGACCGTGGGGTCGAGGTCCGACGCCTCCAGCCCCTCGCGGATCCGGCGCCAGGCGACATGGTCGTGGCCGCCGCTCGCCTCGCCCAGCCGCTCGACCAGGAAGCGCCGCCCGGCCAGCACGCCGTCATTGTGCGGCGCCAGCCGGGCGGAGACGCCGGCCAGCAGCCCGGTGCGGGCCAGGCTGCCGTGCAGGCCGGCCTCGTGCTCCGGGAACAGGTCGAGCATCGCGGCGATGAACATGTCGCCCGCCAGGCCGCCGACCAGATCGAGATGCAGCTCCATGCCCGGACTGTTCCAGATTGCCGGCGCGTTCACAATGCGGCCGCCGCGCCGGGATCCGCGGCCTTGCGCAGCACCAGCGGCGCTGCGATCCTGCGCATCGTGCGGCGTGTGACCTGAAGGATGATATGAGCGCGGATTCCGCGGCTTTCGGTGCGATCAGGAAAGCCCCCAACCTCACCGCCGGGCTGGTCGAGACGCTGGAGGCCCGGATCACCTCCGGCGACCTCGGGCCCGGCCAGCGCCTGCCGACCGAACAGGCCATCGTCAATGCCACCGGGGTCAGCCGGACCGTGGTGCGCGAGGCCCTGGCCTCGCTGCGCGCCCGCGGCCTGATCACCACGCGCCAGGGGCTGGGTGCCTTCGTGGCGGAAACCGTGCCGGCGCGGTCCTTCGCCATCGACGCGGAGAAGCTGGAATCGATCGGTGACGTGCTGCAGGTGCTGGAGCTGCGGCTGAGCATCGAGGTCGAGGCCGCAGGGCTGGCCGCCGAGAGGCACGACCCCGGCGGGCTGGAGCGCATGGAGGCCGCGCAGGCGGCGTTCCTGGCGGCGATCTCGGCGCCGGGGGCCGATGCCGAGACCGTCGGGCTGGGCGAGGATCTGGCCGTCCACCGCGCCATCCTGGCCGCCACCGGCAATGCCTATTTCGCCCGGGTGTTCGATGTCTTCAACGTGGTCATTCCGCGCCAGCGCATCCCGGTCGCGGCCCTGTCGCAGGCGGAGCGCGAGCGCCATCTGCGCCGGGTCGGGCAGGAGCATGAGACGATCCTGGCCGCGATCCGCGCCGGCGACGCCGCCGCGGCCCGCCGGGCGATGCGGGTGCATCTGAGCCGCGCCCGCGACCGCTACGCCGCCCTGCGGATGGAGGCGAAGGCGGGCTGAGTCCCGAGTCCCCCCTCCCCTCGCGGGAGGGGGATAGGGGGAGGGGGTTTTTGCCGTCGGGACCGGCTTCGATAATCCGGCCTCGGTCGCGGAATTTGTTCCCTGCGCATTCGCGCGCGGACGCGCGCAGCCCCCTCCCCCCAACCCCCTCCCGCAAGGGGAGGGGGGACTATAAGAGAGTGAGCCTTCGCTACCCTGGAAGCGTCTTGCAGGCGGGAGAGGCAATCGGAAGATGCTCGCCATCCGTGCCCGGCCTATTCAACCTGCATGATAGGGGATGACGTACGGGCCTTCCGGGATGATCGCGACCGCCGGGTCGTTCGAGCGCGCCACGCTGGCGGCGATGGCGGCGTCGAGGTCGTCGACCAGGCCCGTGCCGGTGATGCCGCGCTCGGCCGCGCCGAGGCCGGTGGTGTAGAGCTCGACCCGGCCGAGGCGCAGCGACTTCAGCTGCATCTCGGTCTGCCATTCGTCGATCTCGGCCAGCGACTTCGCCGTCAGCGTCGCCAGGAACCGCTCCGGCCCCAGCTCGACCAGCCGGGTCTGGGCGTCGCGGAACTCGGGCGAGCCGAAGCCCTCGGAGCATTCCGAGGCGATGATCAGCGTGCCGCCCGGCGCCAGGATGTCGAGCGGCGTCACCATGCCCTTGATCGTCTGGTAGTAGGTCTTGTCCAGCGGATAGCCGGCCGAGGAGGTCACCACCGTCCTGAACTTGCGCGGCACCGGCACGCGGGTGGCGCCGCTGACGAAATCGACCGCCGCTGCGTGGCTGGCGATGATCTCGCCAAAGGTGACGCAGACCAGGTCGCGGTCCTCGTCCAGCACCGTGTTGAGCCCGTAGACCTCGCCCAGCATGCCGACGATCTGCAGCTGCTCCTCATGCAGCGGGTTGCCGACCAAGTTGCACTGGACCGCCAGCGGGTCCTCCATGAACCGGGCCGAGTGGAAGGTGCGGATGGTCTCGTGATGGGCGACGCCGGGGGCGATCACCTTGCGGCCGCCGGACCAGCCGGCCATGAAATGCGGCTCCACCAGCCCGGTGGCGATGCGCAGATCGGCCTCGACGAATTGCCGGTCGATCTTCACCGGCGTGCCGCGCGTCGCGGTGCGGCCGAAATCGACATGGGCGGCGTCGTCGCGGGCGTCGTGGTTGTCGACCCGGACATGCTCCAGCACCCAGGGGTCGCCGACCAGCTCCGCCAGCTCCTCACCCAGGTTCGGCCGGTGCAGGCCGGTGGCGACCAGGATGCTGATGCGGTCGAGCGGGATGCCGGACGCCACCATGGTCTCGACCATCGGCCGCAGGAACAGCCGGTTCGGCACCGGCCGGGTGATGTCGCAGATCAGGATGCAGGCGCTGCGCCGGCCGCGCGCCAGCTCGGCCAGGCCGGGCGCGCCGATCGGCTGCGCCAGCGCTCGGGCGATGGCGGCCTGCGGGTCGGTCAGCTTCGGCAGCGCCTGCTTGCGCACCACCGTCGCCTCTACCCCCGCCGGCAGGCGGATCGGCAGATGGCCGCGGCCATAGGAAAGGCTGAGTGTGCTCACGACGCTGCTCCGTTCCTCGCTGACGGCCCGGATGATGGCCCTGATCTCCTTCACCATCAATGAGCGACGATTGTCCAGCAGCAGGACGCGCGGCCGTGCCGTCAGTCCACGGGCATCGTCTGGCCCGAGGCCGCCCAGGTTTCGGCGATCGCGATCACCGCGGCGTTGACCGGACCGCTGGTGATCGAGGGGATGACCGAGGCGTCGACGATGAACAGGCCCTCGATGCCGCGGACCCTGAGCGAGCCGTCGACCACCGGCCCCAGGCTGCAGGTGCCGACCGGGTGGTGATGGGTCATCGCCGCCCGCGCCAGGAAGGCGTCGAGATCGGCCTCCGCCTGCACCCTCGGCCCAGGCAGGATCTCGCCGTCGTTCCACTCTGCCAGCGGCGCGGCCCGGCCGACCCGGCGGGCGAGGCGTAGCGCCGCGCGGAAGGTGCGGCGGTCGTGCTCGGTCGCGAGATAGGCCGGATCGATGACCGGCGTATCGGCCACCGACGGGCCACCGGGGCGGATCGCGCCGCGGCTGGTCGGGTGGGTGACGCCGCACAGGATGGTGTAGGCGGCGCCGGCCTCCGGCCGGGTGAAGGCTTCGGTCACCACCGGCAGCACGACGCAGGCCAGGGCGATGTCCGGCGCGCCCTCCGCCCGGGCCGGATCGTCGCTGTGCAGATACATCAGCGATTCCGAATGCTGCAGCCGCGACGGCGCCACCGGCCGGCGGGCGCGATAGACATTGCCGGCCGCCAGCAGATGATCGTGCAGGTTGCGCCCGACCTCCGACAGCTCGTGCCGGCAGGCGATGCCGGCGCCGCGCAGGGTCTCCGGGTCGCCGATGCCGGAGCGCATCAGCAGCAGCGGCGAGGCGACCGCGCCGGCGCAGAGCACGATCCGGTCGGCGGTCACGATCTCCTCCGCTCCGTCCCGGGTGATCCGGACGCCGCGGGCGCGGCCGGCTTCCAGCACCAGCTCATGGACCAGGATCTCGGTCAGCAGCGTCAGGTTCGGGCGGCCGAGAACCGGCACGAGATAGGCGTCGGCGACGCTGAGCCGCCGCCCGTCGCGGATGGTCAGCTGGTTCGGCGCCACGCCGGCCAGCGGCCCGGCATTGTGGTCACCGAGCCGGGGCGCGCCGATCGCCAGGCCGGCCGCCATATAGTCGCGGACCAGCGGATGGATCTGCCGATCCGGCAGCAGCACGTCGAGCGGACCGGTGTCGCCATGCACGGCCGAGGCGCCGCCGGAGAACCGCTCGCTGCGGCGGAAGGCCGGCAGCAGCGCCTCATGACTCCAGCCCGGACCGCCCGCCGCGGCCCAGGGCGCGAAATCGTCGGGATGGCCGCGGACATGCGCCATGGCGTGCAGGCAGCTGGAGCCGCCGACGATCCGGCCGCGCGGCCAGTCATGGACGCGGCCGGCCGTGCCCGGCTGGGGCACGGTGCGGTAGGCCCAGTCATAGGCCCGCCCCTGCAGGAAGGGCCATTGCGCGGGCACGGCGATGTCCGGGTCGGACGGCATCGCCCCGGCCTCGATCAGCCCGACGGACAGGCTGGGATCCTCGCTGAGCCGCGCCGCCACCACCGAGCCGGCGGAGCCGGCGCCAATCACCAGCACATCGAAACCGGCCATACGCGCCCCCGCTGCGATGGAAAGGCCGTCAGGCCACGGCCATGCCGGGGCCGAGGCGGTCGAGGATCTGGCGCTGCACCGCGCCGAGATGGGCGCGCATCGCCTGCTCCGCCGCGTCCGGGTCGCGCGCCGCGATGGCGTCGGCGATCGCCTTGTGCTCGGCGTCGCGCTGCCGCAGCCGGTTCGGGCAGCTCGGGTTGTCGCTGTTGCCGAAGCGCAGCCGGGCGTCGGTCGCCACCTGGCGGATCAGGGCGTAGAGCTCGGTCGCCAGGCTGTTGCGGGCGCCGGCCGCAACCGCCTTGTGGAAGGACAGGTCGACCGCCCCGGCCGAGGCGCCGGGCGGCGTGCTGGCGGCGCGCTGGATGCGCATGATCTCGAAGGGCGAGGCGCGCAGCGCCGCCAGCCGGGCCAGCGCCGGCTCCAGCATCATGCGCAGCTCGATGATCTCGACCGGGTTGGTGTCGCGGGCGAGGTCGTCGCCCCGCCGCGCTGCCGTGGTCCGCGGCCGCCCGGCCCGGGCCGGCTCCAGCTCTCCGGCCGCACGCAGCTGGTCGAGCGCCTGCCGCAGCCGGTGGCGCTTGACGTTCAGCCGCTCCGCCAGGGCCCGTTCGGACGGCTTGCCCTGGCCGGCGGCAAGGATGCCGCGCACCGCCGCGACGATCTCGGCGAGGCTGTCGTCAGGGCTGGAGGGATCTGGCGTCTGATCGTCGGCGTTCTGGTGCTCGGAAGGCGCCGATCGGTTCATCCTGGTCCCTCTGGCTTGGTTCTTGGCGTCCGCTTCTGCGGCCGGTCCGCGTACTTGGCAGTCCCGACCACTTGGGCCACCATAGCAACCAATCGCCATGGTTGACAAGAATGGTTGGCAATGGTCGAGTTGAGTCCAGCAGGCGCCGCCCAGACCGGCGCAACCCGACAGGAGGCTTCCGGTGACCCCCGCCGCAGGCTACGACACCGTCATCGTCGGCGCCGGCTCCGCCGGCTGCGTCCTCGCCGCGCGGCTGAGCGAGGATCCCGCCCGCCGCGTGCTGCTGCTGGAGGCCGGCGGCTGGGACCGCGATCCCTGGATCCACATCCCGCTGGGCTGGGGCAAGATCCTGCAGAAGCGGCTGCACGACTGGGGCTACTTCAACGAGCCCGAGGCCACGGTCGACGGCCGCCGGGTGGAATGCGCCCGCGGCAAGGTGGTCGGCGGCTCCTCCTCCACCAACGCCATGGCCTATGTCCGCGGCAATCGCGGCGACTACGACCGCTGGGCCGCGTCCGGGCTGGACGAGTGGTCCTACGCCCACGCCCTGCCCTATTTCCGGCGGCTCGAAGCCTGGGAAGGCGGCGCCGATGCCTGGCGCGGCGGCGACGGCCCGATGCGGGTGCAGCATTGCCGCTACCAGGACCCGCTGCTCGACGCCTACGCCGCCGCCGGACAGCAGGCCGGGCATGGCTGGACCGAGGATTACAACGGCGCCCGGCAGGGGGGATTCGGCCGGCTGCAGATGACGATCCGTGACGGCCGGCGCTGCAGTGCGGCGACCGCCTATCTCAGGCCGGCGCTGGCCCGGCCGAACCTGACGGTCACGGTCGGCGCGATGGTCACGCGCGTGCTGTTCGAGGGCACCCGCGCAGTCGGCGTCGACTATCTGAAGGACGGGAAAGTCCTGACCGCCTGGGCCGATGCCGAGGTGATCCTGTCCGGCGGCGTCATCAACAGCCCGCAGCTCTTGATGCTGTCCGGTATCGGCGACCCGGAGCAGCTGGCGGCCCAGGGCATCGGCACCCGCATCCCGCTCAAGGGCGTCGGCCGCAACCTGCAGGACCATGTCTCGACCATCCTGATGTACCAGCGGCGCGAGCCGGGGCCGTTCCACCGAATGATGCGGGCCGACCGGATCGCGCTCGAGCTCGGCAAGGCCTATGCCTTCGGCAAGGGTTTCGCTGCCGACGTGCCGGGCGGCATCGTCGCCTTCCTGAAGAGCCGGGCGGAGCGGACGCTGCCGGACGTGCAGTTCCTGCTGACGGCGGCGCCGCTCGGCGCCTGGCCCTATTTCAAGCCGTTCAAGCAGCCCTTCACCGACGCCTTCGCCTGCCGCGTGGTGGCGATCCAGCCGGAGAGCCGCGGCACCGTCTCCCTCGCCTCCGCCGACCCGATGGCGGCGCCCGTGATCCGCCAGAACTTCCTGGCCACCGACGCCGACTGGGCCAGCCTGCGCGCCGGCATCCGGATGGCGCGGGAGGTGATGGCGCAGGGCCCGATGGCCCGCTTCGTCGCCCGCGAATCCGCGCCCGGCCCGGCCAAGGCGACGGATGCCGAGATCGACGCCTATATCCGCGCCAGCTCTATCACCGTGCACCACCCGCTCGGCACCTGCCGCATGGGCGTGTCCGCCGACGACGGGGCGGTGGTCGACCCGCAGCTGCGGGTGCATGGCGCCGAAGGCCTGCGCGTGGTCGACGCCGCGGTCATGCCCGACCTGACCTGCGGCAACATCAACGCCCCGGTGCTGATGATCGCCGAGCGCGCCGCCGACCTGATCCGCGGCGTGCCGACTCTGGCGCCGACCGAGATCCCGACCAATGAACCAACCAATCACCAACCAAATGCCACTCAACCAAACAATATGGTTGATACGGTCGAGCAGAGGGCATACCGTCGTGGCTAAGGCCGGACCAACGATCCGAGACAGGGGAGCGACATGACGGACACACGCGCCGCGGCGCAATCGGCGTCCAATCGCGATGCCGCCCTGAAGGCGCTCTACGATGACGTCTTCACCAAGAACATGTTCCCGTTCTGGGCCAGCTCGACCGACGTCGATCACGACGAGATCAAGCAGCTGATGGGCACCCAGAAGGCGCTGCCCTTCCTGTGGAGCTACAAGGACGACATCGCGCCGATCCTGCAGCGCTCCGCCGAGCTGATCCATATGGACGATTCCGAGCGGCGCTCGCTGATCCTGGTCAATCCCGGCCTGTCGCCGCGGCGGGCGACGGTCAGCACCATGTACACCGCCTATCGCCTGAACGACCCGAACGAGGTGATGCCGCCGCACCGGCATTCGCCCAGCGCCATCCGCTTCGGCCTGACCGGCCGCAGCAACTTCACCGGCGTCGAGGGCGAGGACATCACCTTCGGTCCGGGCGACATGGTGCTGACGCCGATCGACGCCTGGCACAACCACGGCAACACGGGCGACGAGCCGGCGGTCAACCTGTCGGTCCTGGACCTGCCGCTGGTCGAGACCCTGAATGCGGTCTATTTCGAGCACGACTATGCCGAGGCCGGCGTCGCCAAGAAGGTGCAGAGCGCCCGCTTCCCCGACGACTATTCCGCCCGCGTCTACGGCGCCGGCGGGCTGCGGCCGCGCTTCATCGACCACCATCGCGGCTCCGGCCTGTCGTCGCCGATGTATGTCTATCGCTGGGACGCGATGCGGGAGCAGCTGGAGCGGTTCAAGGACTGGGATGGCGACCCGTATGAGGCGCTGATGATCGAATATGTCGACCCGCTGACCGGCGGGCCGGTGTTCAAGACCATCACCTTCTTCGCCCAGATGCTGCGGCCGGGCGAGCGCACCCGCCCGCTGCGCCAGACCGCCAGCCTGCTGGTGGCGCCGTTCCAAGGCAGCGGCCACTCCATCGTCGACGGCAAGCGCTTCGACTGGACCGAGTTCGACACGCTGGCGGTGCCCGGCGGGTCATGGTGCGAGCATGTGAACGGGTCCGACACCGAGCCCGCGATCCTGTTCGTGGCCAGCGACGAGCCGGCACAGAAGGCCTTCGGCCTGTTCCGCAAATGGGGCCGCGACGCCAGCGGCGACGTCGTCCGCATGATCTGACGGCCTCTCTCCTCCCTCGAACGATCCGAGGCCCCTTTGCCGAACTCCGCAAACACCACCCTCGTCTCACATATCGACTGCCCCGGCGGCGGCCAGGTCTGGGTCGAGGGCACGACGCTGTATATCGGCCATATGCGCTGGCCCAGCGGCACAACCATCGTCGACGTCGCCGACCCGCGGAACCCGAAGGTGATCGCCCGGCTGGAGCTGCCCGAGGGCTGGCACTCGCACAAGGTGCGGGTGAAGGACGGCATCATGATCGTCAACCACGAGAAGCTGGGGCAGAGCGGCCCGAAGGAGTTCGGCGGCGGCATCGCGATCTACGACGTGTCCCGGCCCAGCGCGCCGAAGCTGATCTCGAAATGGATGACCGCCGGCCGCGGCGTCCACCGCTACGACTTCGATGGCCGCTACGCCTATATCTCGCCGACCGCCGAGGGCTATGTCGGCAACATCGTCATGATCCTCGACCTGATCGACCCGGCCCGGCCGGTCGAGGTCGGGCGCTGGTGGATCCCCGGCCAGTGGACCGGCGGCGGCGAGGAGTATCCCTGGGCGGAATGGGTGTCGCCGCGCTGCCACCACCCGATCCGGGCCGGCGATCGGCTGTATGTCAGCTACTGGCACCACGGGCTGTTCATCCTCGACATCGCCGACATGGCGCGGCCGAAGCTGATCTCGCAGCTGAACACCAGCCCGTCCTTCCCGCACCCGACCCACACCTGCCTGCCGATGCCGCAGCTGCTGAAGGGCCGGAAGATCATGGTCGTGGCCGACGAGGACGTGGCCAAGCTGCGTCCTTCCGCCCCCGCCTTCACCTGGATCTACGACATCACCGACGAGCGGTTGCCGCTGCCGATCGCGACCTTCCAGGTACCGGGGCTGGACCCGGACGGGGCGCCGCAGCCGCCGATGACCGGCTGCCACCAGCCGTCGGAGCGCTTCACCGGCACCGTCATCCCCTTCGCCTGGTTCGCGCAGGGGCTGCGGCTGGTCGACATCGCCGACCCCTTCGCGCCGCGCGAGGTCGGCCATTTCCTGCCCGACCCGCCGGCCGGCGAGGACCGGGCGTCGTCGAACGACGTCACCATCGACGATCGCGGCCTGATCTACCTGATCGACCGGATCAACGGCGTCGACATCATCGAAACCAGCGTCTTCTGAAGGAGGGCCGCCTTGTCCGACACCGCAGACGCCGCGCCGCGCTACGCCATCGGCCGCAAGAATCCGAACCTGCCGTTCCACCCCGCGGTGCGGGCCGGCGACTTCATCTTCGTCTCCGGCCAGGTCGGCAAGGATGCCGAGGGCAACATGGTCGACGGCACGATCGAGGAGGAGACGCGGGCGACGATCGAGGCGATCCAGCGGGTGCTGGCCGAGGACGGCGCTACCCTGGCCGATGTCGTCCGGGTCACGACCTATCTCGAGGATACCCGCGACTTCGGCCGCTACAACAAGGTCTTCGCCGAATACTTCAAGGACGCGGTGCTGGCCCGGACCACGGTCGAGGCGCGCGCCGTGATCAACACCAAGGTCGAGATGGACGCCATCGCCTACCGCCCGTTGAAGGGCTGAGGCGTCAGGCGAAGGAGGCAAGGATGATCAGACTGCTGGGCCGGCACACCTCCGGCAATGTGCAGAAGGTGCTGTGGCTGCTGGAGGAGCTGGGCGTCGCCTATGAGCGCGAGGATTACGGCCGCCAGTTCGGCAACACCCAGACCGACGAATACCGGGCGCTGAACCCGAACGCCAAGGTGCCGACCTTGGTCGCCGACGACACCGTGATCTGGGAGTCGCACACCATCCTGCGCTACCTGGTGGCGATGTATGGCCCCGCCCTGACCGGCGCGAATCCGGCGGAAAAGACCGATGTCGAGCGCTGGATGGACTGGCTGCTGGCCAGCGTGAACAGCCCTTACGTCGCGATCTTCAAGGATGCGAAGAAGCCGCCGGAGGAGCGCGGCGCCGAATTCGCGGCGCAGGCCAAGGAGCTGGGGGAGCTGCTGGCGATCGCCGACCGGCACCTGGCCGGGCGGGACTGGTTCGCGCTGGGCCGGCTGACCGTCGCAGACATCGCGCTGGGCCCGATCCTGAAGCGCTGCCTGGGCTTCCCGATCGACCGGCCGGCCTTCGCCAATCTCGACCGCTGGCTGGCGGCGCTGGAGACCCGGCCGGCGTTCCGCAAGGCGACGGCGGGGTAAACGGCCGCCGGATACGGAAGGACGGGATGGGAAGAGCTGGTTCATGCCCGTGACGAGACTGAAGGAGCCTCCGGCGACGCCGTCGCCCGACACCGCGCAGATCGCGGTCGAGGGCGTGTCGGTGACCTTCGACATCCTCGGACTCCGCCAGCAGGTGCTGCGCGACATCAGCTTGAGCGTGCCGCGGGGATCCTTCGTCTGCCTGATCGGCCCGTCCGGCTGCGGCAAAAGCACGCTGCTGAAGGTGCTGGCCGGCCTGGTGCCGCCGACCGAAGGCCGGGTTCGCGTCGCCGGGCTGGCGCCGGAGGAGGCGGTGCGGCGGCGGATCATCGGCCTGGTGTTCCAGGAGCCGAACCTGCTGCCCTGGAAGAACGCGCTCGACAATGCGGCGCTGCTGCGCGAGGTGGCGGACAGGTCGCTGTCCCGGGCCGAGGTGCTGGAGCGGGCCCGGGCGATGCTGCGGCTGGTCGGGCTGGAGGACGCCGAAGCCAAGCGGCCGAACCAGCTGTCCGGCGGCATGCGCCAGCGCGTCGCCATCGCCCGGGCCCTGACGCTGGAGCCCGACATCCTGCTGATGGACGAGCCCTTCGGTGCGCTCGACGCGATCACGCGGGAGGAGATGAGCCGGTCGCTCTTGGAGATCTGGGAGCGCACCGGCAAGACCATCGTCCTGGTCACGCATTCGATCGACGAGGCGGTGCTGCTGTCGCGGCATGTCCATGTCATGGGCGTCGGGCCGGGCCGGATCATCGACAGCATTGAGATCCCCCTGCCCTATCCGCGCGGCGAGGACAGCTACGCCGACCCGCGCTTCCGGGCGATGGAGGGCCGGCTGCGGTCGCTTTTGATCCAGGGCCACGCCTCGCGGGGGCGGCCATGAGTGACGCCACAATCCTCGCCCGCCGCAGCTCGGCGACATCGGGATGGCTGCCCGCCGTCGTGCTGCTGGTGATCACGATCGCGGTCTGGGAAGCCGCGATCCGGATCTTCGACGTGTCGAGCTACATCCTGCCGACGCCCTCGGCGATCGGCGCGACGCTGCTGCGCGAGGCCGGGCCGCTCTGGGAGGCGACCCAGGTCACCGCGGTCGAGATCCTGGTCGGCTTCCTGGTCGCGGCCGCGGTCGGCATCGCGCTGGCCATGTTCATCGCCCGGTTCCGCCTGCTCGGCCGGGCGCTGTACCCGCTGATCGTGCTGTTCCAGACCGTGCCGAAGGTGGCGCTGGCGCCGATCTTCATCCTGTGGTTCGGCTACGATCTGGCGCCGAAGGTCGGGCTGATCCTGGTCATCGCCTTCTTCCCGGTGACGCTGTCGATGCTGGCCGGGCTGGAGGCTGCCGAGCCCGGCCTGCTGTCGCTGATGCGGTCGGTCGGCGCCAGCCGGACCACGATCCTGCTGCGCATCCAGATCCCCTACGCCCTGCCGCAGCTGATGGCCGGGCTGAAGATCGCCGTCACCTTCAGCGTCATCGGCGCCATCGTCGGCGAGTTCGCCGGTGCTTCGGCGGGCCTGGGCTATCTGATCCAGTTCGCCTCGACCCAGCTGGACACGCCGATGGTGTTCGCGGCGCTGCTGGTCGTGTCGGTGGTCGGGGTCGTCTTCTACTACGCGATGGAGCTGCTGGAACGGCTGGTGGTGCCCTGGGCGCCGAAATTCGATCCGGCGCTGCGGTCCGCCTGATCCGAGCAACTCAAAAGGCCGCGGGAGGCTGAAGATGCTGAGGAGATCGGTCTGTGGAGCCCTGATGGGGCTGGCGGCGGCGGTCCTGGCGGGCCCGGCCCTGGCCGCCGACCAGGTGAGCGTCCAGCTCGACTGGGTGGTGCGCGGCAACCATGCCATGTTCTTCGTGGCGAAGGAGAAGGGCTATTTCGCCCAGAACGGCATCGAGGTCACCGAGATCCGCAACGGCACCGGGTCGCCCGACGCGATGCGGCTGGTGGCGAACGGCAATGCCGAGTTCGGCTTCGGCGACCTGCCGACTTTGGCCGTGGCGCGGTCGCAGAACGTGCCGGTGGTGGCGCTGGCCGCGGTCAACCAGCGCTCGCCGATCGGCATGATCGCCCTGGCCGAGAGCCGCCAGTTGAAGACCCCGGCCGACATCAAGGGCCTGAACATCGGCATCCATCCGGCCGGGTCGACCTATATCTTCTTCAAGGCGTTCCTGGCCGCGAACGGCATGACCGAGGCCGAGATAAAGATGAGCAGCGTGTCGCCGCCCTATGAAAGCTACCTGCTGCTCGGCCGGGTCGACGCGGTGCCGGGCTACATCGATGCCGAGGTGCCGGAGCTCGAGGCCAAGGCCGGCGGCCCGGGCTCGCTCAGCATCCTTCTCGGCGCCGATTACGGCTACGACGTCTACGGCTCCGGCCTGTTCACCTCGGAGGCGATGCTCAAGGACAAGCCGGATGTGGTGAAGCGCTTCGTCGCCGCCTATCTCGAGGCCTTCCGCTTCACCGCCGAGAACCCCAGGGAGGCCGCGGCGATCACCGCCAAGGCGGCGCCGGGCTATGCCGGCAAGGAGGATGTGCTGGCGGCGCAGCTGCAGGCCGATATCGACCACACCTTCAGCGATGCCGACACCAAGGCCAACGGCCTGGGCTGGATGACAAAGGAGAAGTGGGCGAACACGATCAAGGTGCTGACCGACCAGGGCGCGCTGAAGGGCACGGTGGCGGCCGACGCCGCCTTCACCGACGCCTATCTGAAGCCCTGAGCCGCGGGAGCGGACGATGCCGGACACCCCCCTCGACGTTGCGGTGATCGGCCTCGGCACCATGGGGCCGGGGATTGCGGCGACGCTCGCCCGCGGCGGCATGGGCGTCCGGGTGCACGACACCGCGCCGGCCGCGATCGAGCGCGCCCGGACGGCGATCCCGCAGGCGGGATCGGTGCTGGACCGGCTGGGCATCGTCCCGCCGGCATCCGGCGAGGGGGCGGTCAGCTTCCATGAGGATTTGGCCGGGGCGGTCGCCGGGGCCAGCCTGGTGATCGAGAACGTGCCGGAAAAGGTCGAAATCAAGGCCGAGGTCTACCGCGCGCTGGACCCGCTGCTGCCGGCGGAGACCATCGTCGCCTCCGACACCTCCGGCATCCCGATCACCACGCTGCAGGGCTTCCTGTCGCATCCGCAGCGGCTGGTCGGCATGCACTGGTCGAACCCGCCGCACATCATCCCGATGATCGAGGTGATCGCCGGCCAGCACACCGCGCCGGCGACGGTGGTCTTCATCAGCGACCTGGTCCGGTCGCTGAAGCTGCTGCCGGTGGTGGTGAAGAAGGACGTGCCCGGCTTCGTCGAGAACCGCATCCTCTACGCCCTGCTGCGCGAAGCGATCGACCTGGTCGAGCAGGGGGTGATCGACGAGGAGGGCATGGACACCTGCGTGTCCTGGGGCATCGGCTACAAGCTGAGCGTGGTCGGGCCGATGCGGCTGCTCGACATGGCCGGGCTCGACATCTACCAGTCGGTCGCCGGCTTCCTGAACGCCGAGCTGTCGGACCGCAAGGACGTCGCGGGCTACGTCACCGACCGCACGCGGGCGGGCAAGCTCGGGATCAAGAGCGGCGAGGGCATCTTCCCCTACACGCTGGAGCAGATCCGCGAGCTGCAGGCCGAGCGCGCCCGGCGCCTCGTGGCGGTGCGGCGGATCCTGGAGGGACGCGATGGGTGACCCATGCTCGCGGGCCGGTGATCGGACTCCGTTCTGTCAAACCGGGCGCAATCCGATTGCCTCTCCCGCTTGCGGGAGAGGTCGGGCTCGCGCAGCGAGACCGGGTGAGGGCTACCCGGCCGCGACGCCAGGACCAGCGATTCAGGACAGAGGCGGATCATGCGCTCGCCCACCGCAAAGCTGTGCTTTCGGCAAGGCCGCACCCCCTCACCCGGACATCCTTCGGATGTCCGACCTCTCCCGCAAGCGGGGGAGGCAAT
>NZ_JASATH010000108.1:0-26511 GCF_038440215.1 Inquilinus sp. OTU3971
GCGGGCGCCCCGGGCCGTTTAACCAACGGGCGCGGGGCGTGCGCGCGGCGCCGCGTATAGTCGCGCGACCGCGGAAGCGGGCCGGCGCCGCACCAATCAGAATCTCGTGCCGAAGCTGATGTGCAGCTGCTCCTGCTTGTCGTAGTCGCGCTTGGCGAAGGGATAGGCGTAGTCGAGCCGGATCGGGCCGAAGGGCGAGGCCCAGGACACGCCGAGGCCGGCCGAGGCGCGCAGCGCCGCGTCGTCGACGCCGCCGGCGCCGCTCTCGTCCGACCCCCAGAGAGTGCCGACATCGGTGAAGGCGTGGCCCTGCAGGGCGAATTCGCTGGGCAGACCGAGCGGGAAGCTGAGCTCGACCGAGCCGAGGGCGAAGTTGTTGCCGCCCAGCGCGTCCTTGTCGTTGGAGCTGAGGTCGCGGGGGCCGAGACCGCCGGTCCGGAAGCCGCGGAACGAGTTGCCGCCCAGGAAGAAGCGGTCGTTGATCCGGACATCCTCGCCCAGGCCGATGATGTTGCCGAGCTGGCCGCCGACGTTCAGCACCATGGAGTCGGTGACCGGGTAGTACCAATCGGCGCTGAGCTGGGTCTTGAAGTAGTGCACGTCGCCGCCGAGGCCGGCGACCTCGTTCGACAGCGTGATCCGGTAGCCGTCGGTCGGGTTGATGCGGCTGTCCAGCCGGTCATAGCTCAGGGTCTGCTGCACCGCGGAGGACAGGGTATTGCCCTCCTGCTCCTTGATGAAGCGCGAGGCATCGTCCTCGACATCCGAGATCTGGCGGTAGTTCAGGCGATAGCGCAGGGTCTGCCGCAGGTTCTCCGACAGCGGATACCCCATGCGCAGGGCGAAGCCGGTGTTGGTCTCGTCGTAGGAGCTGAAGCTCTGGTTATCGCGCGTGGTGCGGAAGATGTCGAAGCCCGCTGCCAGGTTGCGGCCGAGGAAATACGGCTCGGTGAAGCTCAGATCGATCTGCGAGGACACGCCGCTGAGCGAGGTCGACAGCCGCAGGTCCTGGCCGCGGCCGAGCAGGTTGCGCTCGCGGATGGTGACGTCACCGAGCGGACCGTCGCTGGTCGAGTAGCCGACACCGAGCTGCACTTCGCCGGTCGACTGTTCGGTCACCGCGGCCTGGACCACCGTCTGGTCCGGCGCCGAGCCCTGGATCGGCTTGATGTCGACCTTGCTGAAGAAGCCGAGGTTGCGGATGTTGGTCTCGGATTTCTTGAGCCGGGAGGCGTTGAACGGGTCGCCCTCGGCCAGCTCGAACTCGCGGCGGATCACCTCGTCGGCGGTGCGGACGTTGCCGCTGATGTCGATCCGCTCGACGAAGACACGCGGGCCTTCCGAGATCTCGTAGGTGATCGCGATCAGGTGCTCGTCGCGGTTGCGCTGCACCGATGGCTGAATGTCGACGAAGGCGTACTGACGGTCGCCCAGATAGGTGGTCAGGGCCTGGATCGTGTCCTCGACCGACTTGCTGGAGTACCAGTCGCCCTCATTGCTGACGATGACGGTCTGCAGCTCCTCTGGCGTCACGCCCGGCAGGGCGCTGTTGACGTCGATCTTGCCGAACTTGTAGCGCTCGCCCTCATCGACCGTGAAGGTGATGAAGAAGCCCTCGCCGTCCGGCGCCAGCTCCGACACCGCCGAGACCACGCGGAAATCGGCATAGCCGCGATTCAGGTAGTAGCGGCGCAGCATCTCCTGGTCGACGGCCAAGCGGTCGGGGTCATAGGTGTCGTTGGAGGCGAGGATGTTCCACCACTCGGTCTCCTTGGTCAGGATCTCGTCGCGCAGCTCGCTGTTGGAGAAGGCCCGGTTGCCGACGAAGTTGATCCGCTCGATCTTGGCGAGGTCGCCCTCGCGGATCTCGAACACCAGGTTCACGCGGTTCTGGTCGAGCTTGATGATCTTCGGCTCGACCGCGACGGCGAAGCGGCCGCTGCGGCGGTACAGCTGCTGGATGCGGTCGGCGTCGCTCTGCGCCTTGGTCCGGGTGTAGACCTGCCGCGGGCGCTCCTCGATCTCGGCCGTCAGCTTGGTGTCGTCGAAGCGGTCGTTCCCCTCGAACGCGATCTCGTTGATGATCGGGTTCTCTTCGACCGTCACCACCAGGCTCGATCCCTCGCGCCGGATCTGGACATTGGCGAACAGGCCGGTGGCGAACAGGCTCTTGACGGATTCGTCCACGCCGCGGTCGCTGTAGTCATCGCCCGGCTTGAGCGCCATGTAGGAGATCACCGTCGCAGGCTCGATCCGCTGCGACCCCTCGACCTTGACGTCGGCGATGGTTCCGGCACCGCGGGTCTGCGCCGGCGCCGTCATCGGCGCCGTACTAAGAGCGACAGCCGCCACGGCCGCGAGCCAGAGTCGGGAGGTCACGGTCGACATCGGTTTCTGCTTTCCCCTCAAACTCACACCCATCCCCTCACGCCCGATCGATCGAATCGGGTGCGAGAGGCTTGACGAACGACCACCGCCCCCACTTCAGCGGCTGCGGATCGCGGCGAGTCACTACCGCCGTGATCCGGTAACACGTCCCGGCTCAGGACACCAAGCCTTTGAAAAAGGCCACTACCTTGAGTTGGACCAGGTCGTTCCAGGTCGCGAAGAGCATCAGGGTTAATACCAAAGCAAGCCCAAGGCGGAAACCGTATTCTTGGGCCCGCGCGCCGAGCGGACGGCCGCGGATAGCCTCGATCGCGCAGAACAGCAGGTGGCCGCCGTCCAGCATCGGGATCGGCACCAGGTTGATCAGGCCCAGATTGATCGACAGGATCGCCATGAACCAGAGCAGCGCCACGATGCCGACCTGGTACACCTCACCGGACATCTGGGCGATCCGGATCGGGCCGCCGAGCTCCTCGGTGCCGCGCTGGCCCGACACCATCTCGCCGAGCGCCGAGGCGGTCATCGACACGATCGCCCAGCTCTCGCTGACCGACATCCGGGCCGCCTCGACCACGCCGTAGGGGCCGGTGTCGGCGGCGATGCCCAGCCGCCAGACGGTGGCGCTGCCGCCATCATTCGTCTCCACCGTCTCCTGCCGCGGCGTCAGGTCGAAGCTCAGCGCCTCGCCGTTGCGGTCGATGCCGAGCGAGACCGCCTTGCCGCCGCCGCTGCGGACCGCGATGCCGAGTTCGGCGAAGCGGTCGACCGCGGTGCCGTCAATGCTGGTGATCCGGTCCCCCGACCGGATCCCGGCCTCGGCCGCGGCACCGCCCGCCGAGACATCGCCCACCACCGCCGGCGGGAAGGGATGGCCGCCGACCAGGAACAGGAAGAACAGGGCGATGATCGAGAACAGGAAGTTCGCGATCGGCCCCGCGGCAGCGATCGCGGCACGCTGGCCGACCGGCTTGTGATGGAACGACACCGACCGCTGGTCTTCGGTCATGCCGTCCAGCGCCGCGGTCGCCGGAGACGACGCCGCGTCGGCGTCGCCGAACATCTTCACATAACCGCCGAGCGGCACGACGCTGAACTTCCACCGGGTGCCGTGCCGGTCGTTGAAGCCGAACAGCTCGGGCCCGAAGCCGATCGAGAAGGTCTCGACCCGCACCCCGTTGCGGCGGGCGACCCAGTAGTGGCCGAACTCGTGCACGAAGACGAGGACGGTCAGCACGACCAGGAACGGGATCAGATAGGTGAACAGCGTCATACATACCTCTCGGCCAGAGGGCCTATGTGGGCCCGCTTGCCCGCGAATTCAAAGCGCAGCGGCGTGCCGTCGCGCCGCGGCGTCGATGGCGAACATCTCGTCCAGAGTCGCCACAGCTTGTGCCGGAATCATGGCAAGGGTGCCCTCGACGATCCGTTCGATGTCGAGGAAGCCGATCCGCCCCTCCAGGAATGCCGCCACCGCCACCTCATTGGCGGCGTTCAGCACGGTTGCGGCTGAGCCACCTTGCCGCAGGCATTCCCGGGTCAGCCGCAGCGCCGGGAACCGTTCCGGGTCCGGTTCCTGGAAGTCGAGCCGGGCGATCTTGGCCAGGTCCAGCGCGGCGCAGGGCGTCTCCATCCGCTCCGGCCAGGCCAGGGTGTAGGCGATCGGCACCCGCATGTCGGGCACGCCGAGCTGGGCCAGCACCGAGCCGTCGGCATAGTCGACCAGGCTGTGGATCACCGATTGCGGGTGGACCACGATATCGATCCGGTCCTCCGGCATGGCGAAGAGGTGCGACGCCTCGATCAGCTCGAGCCCCTTGTTCATCAGGGTGGCGCTGTCGACCGAGATCTTGGCGCCCATGCTCCAGTTCGGATGGGCGACGGCCTGGGCCGGCGTCGCCGCCGCCATCTGGTCGCGCGTCCATTCCCGGAACGGCCCGCCGGAGGCGGTCAGGATCAGCCGGCGCACCTTCGCGCCGGGCTGGAACACCTGGAAGATGGCGTTGTGCTCGCTGTCGACCGGCAGCAGCGTGGCGCCGTGCTTCCGCACCTCCGCCATCATCAGCTCGCCGGCGCAGACCAGGCACTCCTTGTTGGCGAAGGCGACCATGGCGCCGCGCCGGATCGCGGTCAGGATCGGCTGCAGCCCGGCGGCGCCGACGATGGCGCCCATCACCCATTCGGCCGGCCGGGCGGCCGCCGCCACCACCGCCTCGGCACCGCCCGCCGCCTCGATGCCGCTGCCGGACAGGGCCGCCTTCAGCGCCGGATAGGCAGCCTCATCCGCCACCGCGGCGGTGCGGGCGCCGAGCTGCCGGGCGATCGCCGCCAGACGCTCCGCATCCTTGTTGGCGGTCACCGCCTCGACCGTGAAGCGCTCCGGCGACCGGCCGATCAGGTCGACGGTGCTGGCGCCGACCGAGCCGGTGGCGCCGAGGATGGTGACGGAGCGCGGAGCATCCGCGGACGGGGCCGAAATCATCTGAACGATGCATCCAAAAGGGCTGTGAACAAGGCGAAGACCGGCGCCGCGGCCAGCAGGCCGTCGATCCGGTCGAGCACGCCGCCATGACCGGGGATCAGGTCGCCGCTGTCCTTGACCCCGTAGTGGCGCTTGACCGCGGATTCGGCGAGGTCGCCGGCCTGGGCCACCAGGGCGAGCAACGCGGCGCCCGGCACGGCGAGAAGGGCCGCACCGGCCCGGTGCAGCACCGCGATCGCGGCGGCGCCGGCCACGGCCGCCAGGCCGGCGCCGCCGACCAGTCCGGCCCAGGTCTTCTTCGGGCTCAGCCGCGGCGCCAGCTTCGGCCCGCCGATCCAGCGGCCGAAGATGTAGCCGCCGATATCGGTGGCCCAGACCACCAGCAGCAGCCAGAGCACCGGCTGCCAGCCGTCCTGGCGCAGATGCAGCAGCGCGACCACGGTCAGGCCGAGATAGGGCAGCCCCAGCGCCGGCATCCGGCCGGGCGTGCCGAGGCGCAGATTGACCACGATGTCGAACGCCACCGTCGCCGCGGCCAGCACGACCAGTCCGGCGACGGCGCCGCCGCAGCCCGCGGCGATCGTGACGGCGAGGATGCCGAGGCCGGCCAGGACCCGGACCCAGCCGGGCGGCCGCCGCGGCAGCACCATACGCAGCCATTCGTCGACGCCGAGCGCGGCGAGCAGCGCGACGATGACCGCGAACTCCCATTCGCCGACATAGACGGCGGCGAGGATCAGCGGTCCGAGAACGAGGCTGGAGAGGATCCGCAGCGCCAGGTTGCTGCGCTTCGCCTGGGGGCTATTGGCCACCGACAGCGCCATAGCGACGTTCCCGCCGCCGGAACTCGGCGAGGGCGGCCTCGAGGTCGGCATGGCCGAAATCCGGCCACAGCGTGTCGATGAAGATCAGCTCGGCATAGGCGGCCTGCCACAGCAGGAAGTTGCTGATCCGCTGCTCGCCGCTGGTGCGGATGATCAGGTCGGGGTCGGGCAGGTCGGCGGTGAACAGGCGGCCGGCGAACAGCCCCTCGTCGATCGCTTCCGGCAGCAGCGCCCCCGAGGCGACCTCGCGCGCCACCCGGCGCGCCGCCTCGGTGATCTCCTGCCGGGCGCCGTAGCTGAGGGCGACGGTGAGGTTCAGCCGGGTATTGCCCTGGGTCAGCGCCTCGCTTTCGGTCAGCAGGTCGCCGATGTCGGGCGCCAGGCGCTCCCGATCGCCGATGAAGCGCAGCCGCACGCCCTTGCGGTGCAGGGTCTTGAGCTCGCCGCGCAGGAAGAAGCGCAGCAGCTTCATCAGCTCGCCGACCTCCAGGATCGGCCGGCGCCAGTTCTCGGTCGAGAAGCCGAACAGCGTCAGGTAGCCGACATCCAGCGCGATCGCGGCGTCGATCGTCCGCTGCACCGCATGGACGCCCTGGCGGTGGCCGATCGCGCGCGGCAGGCCCTGGGCGGTCGCCCAGCGGCCGTTGCCGTCCATGATGATCGCGACATGGAGCGCGGGCTGATCCTCGGCCTTGGGGGCGAAACGGTGCATCCCGGTGCTCAGACCTGGAGGATCTCTTTTTCCTTCTGCGCCGCCACGTCGTCGATTTCGCGGATGCGGGCGTCGGTCAGGGCCTGGATCTTGTCGGCCTGGCGCTTGTGCTCGTCCTCGGAGATCTCGTGGTCCTTCTCGGCCCGCTTCAGCGCGTCCATGCCGTCGCGGCGGACGTTTCGCACCGCGACGCGGGCAGCCTCGGCATACTTGCCGGCGACCTTGGTCAGCTCGCGGCGGCGCTCCTCGCTCAGCTCCGGCAGCGGCACGCGGACCGTCTGGCCCTCGGTCTGCGGGTTCAGGCCGAGGCCGGAATCGCGGATCGCCTTCTCCACCGCCTTGACCGCGCTGCGGTCCCAGACCGAGACGGTCAGCATGCGCGGCTCCGGCACGCCGATGGTGCCGACCTGGTTCAGCGGCATCTGGGCGCCGTAGACGTCGACCGTGATCGGCTCGAGCAGGCTGATGCTGGCGCGGCCGGTGCGGAGACCGGCCAGATCCTTGCGCAGGGACTCCAGAGCACCCGCCATGCGGCGGGAGATGTCGTCGAGATCGGCTTTGGCCACGCTCAGCCCTCCTCGGTCACGATAGTGTAGCGCCCCTGCCCTGCGACCACCTCCGCGAACGCGCCGTGCTCGTTGATGGAGAAGACCAGGATCGGGATCTTGTTCTCACGGGCCAGCGAAATCGCCGCATGATCCATGACGCGGAGATCTTTCGCCAGCACATCCATATAGGTCAAGCGATCGAAACGCTTGGCCCCTGCGACCCGCAGCGGGTCGGCGTCGTAGACGCCGTCGACCTGCTTGCCCATGAGCAGGGCGTCGCAGCCCATCTCCGAGGCGCGCAGCGCGGCGCCGGTGTCGGTGGTGAAGAACGGGTTGCCGGTGCCGGAGACGAAGATGACGACGCGGCCCTTCTCCATGTGCCGGATCGCCCGACGCCGGATATAGGGCTCGCACACCGTCTGCATCGGGATGGCCGAGACCACGCGGGTGTGCAGGCCCTTGTGCTCGCAGGCGCTCTGCAGCGCCAGGCCGTTCATCACCGTGGCCAGCATGCCCATGTAGTCGGCGGTCGCCCGCTCGATGCCGGAGGCGGCGCCGCTCATGCCGCGGAAGATGTTGCCGCCGCCGACCACCATGCAGATCTCGACGCCGAGGGCGTGGACCTGGGCGACATCATCGGCGATGCGCTCCACCATCTTCGGGTCGATGCCGTAATCCTGGTCGCCCATCAGGGCTTCCCCGGAAATCTTCAACAGCACCCGTCGATACTGGGCCGCTTTCGCCATGTCGCTCCACTCCCTCAGCGCCGCCAATCTGTTCCCGGGTTCGGCTCAGCGGCCGAGCGTGGCCGCCACTTCCGCCGCGAAGTCGCCCTGCTCCTTCTCGATGCCCTCGCCGAGCACGAAGCGGATGAAGCCGGTCACCGAAACCGGGGCGCCGGCATCCTTGGCGGCATCCTCGATCGCCTTGCGGACCTTGGTCTCGCCGTCCAGCACCCAGACCTGCTCGTGCAGCACCACTTCCTCGTAGTACTTGCGCAGGCGGCCCTCGACCATCTTGTCGATGATCGCCTCGGGCTTGCCGCTGGCGCGGGCCTGCTCGACCAGCACGGCGCGCTCGCGCTCGAGGTTGCTGGCGTCGACGTCGGCGATGTGCAGGGCTTCCGGCCGGGCCGCCGCGACATGCATCGCGATCTGCCTGCCGAAGGCCTCGAGCTTGGCCTTGTCGCCGGTCGATTCCAGCGCCACCAGCACGCCGATCTTGCCCAGGCCGGCGGCCACCGGGCTGTGGACATAGGCGGCGACGACGCCATCCGACACCGACAGGGCGGCGCTGCGGCGCAGGCTGATGTTCTCGCCGATGGTGGCGACCAGATGCGTCACCTCCTCGGCGGCGGTGCGGCCGGTGCCGGGATAGGCGCTGGCGGCCAGCGCCTCGACGTCGCCATTCGCCTTCAGGGCGAGGCCGGCCAGGGTCGAGACGAGACCCTGGAACTTGTCGTTGCGCGACACGAAATCGGTCTCGGAATTGACCTCGACCAGCGCGCCCCGGGTGCCCTCGACGGCGGCGCCGACCAGGCCCTCGGCGGCGACGCGGCCAGCCTTCTTCGCGGCGGCCGCCAGGCCCTTCTTGCGCAGCCAGTCGACCGCGACCTCCAGGTCGCCGCCACTCTCTCCGAGCGCCTTCTTGCAATCCATCATGCCGGCGCCGGTCTTCTCACGAAGCTCCTTCACCAGCGCCGCGGTGATCTCGGCCATATCGTCCTCGCATCCGTTCGTTCGGCGCCGCGCCCCACCGGTCGCAGGCGCCCTCATCGACAGAAAGGGGCGGCTTTCTGGGCCGCCCCTGGTTCGCTCTCGGCTCAGGCGGCCGGCTGCTCCGCCTCGCCGGTCTCGGCCGCCGGCGGCGGCAGCGCCTCCTCGGCCGGGGCCTCCTCCATCGCGCCGACATCGGCGCCGCTGGCGCTCATCTCGGCCTGGATGCCGGCGATGACCGAGCCGGAGAACAGCTCGCAATAGAGCTCGATCGCGCGCAGCGCGTCATCATTGCCCGGCACCGGGAAGGTGATGCCGTCGGGGCTGGAGTTGCTGTCCAGCACGGCCACGACCGGGATGCCGAGCTTGGCGGCTTCCAGGACCGCGATCGACTCCTTGTTGGTGTCGATGATGACCAGGATGTCGGGCAGGCCGCCCATGTCGCGGATGCCGCCCAGCGCCTTCTCGAGCTTGTCGCGCTCGCGGGTCAGGGTCAGCTGCTCCTTCTTGGTCAGGCCGACCGCGCCCTGGTTGAGCTGCTCGTCCATCTCCTTCAGGCGACGGATCGACTGCGACACCGTCTTCCAGTTGGTCAGCATGCCGCCGAGCCAGCGGTGGTTGACGTAGTACTGGCCGCAGCGCTTGGCCGCATCGGCGATCTTGTCCTGCGCCTGGCGCTTGGTGCCGACGAACAGCACGCGGCCGCCATTGGCGACGACGTCACGAACCGCGTCGAGCGCCCGGTGCAGCATCGGCACGGTCTGCTCGAGGTCGATGATGTGCACGCCGTTGCGCACGCCGAAGATGAACGGCGCCATCTTCGGGTTCCAGCGGCGGGTGTGGTGGCCGAAATGGGCGCCAGCTTCGAGGAGCTGGCGCATGGTGAAGGTCGGCGTAGCCATGGTCGGAAGGTCCTTTTTCCGGTTGTTCCGCCGCGGGCCTTGCCTCCCGCCACACCGCGGATTGCGGATATGGCGAAAGGCACCGGAGCGACCGAGCCACTGCTGTGGCAGGCCGCGATGCCCGCGTGTGGGATTGACGACGGCGCGGTTGATACGCCCTGCGCCCGGGAAAAGCAAGCCCGGGCAACCGCCGGGATCGGCGCCGACGTCGCGGTCTGGGCGCCGCGGCTCAGGCGCTGCGGCGGTCGGTCCAGACGAAACGCGAACGGTAGCGCTGTGCCCGGCGGGCGCGGTGCTCGGCCAGGTGGTCGACCGGCGTGGCCGGGGCCGGGGCGGCCGGCTCGTCCCAGCGGGCGGCGAGCTTGCCGGTCTCCGGGTCGCGGATCCAGCGCAGCAGCACCTTGTCCTCGTCCCGGATCGGGTCGTGGCGCAGGTCGCGGTTGCGGAAGCGCGGCAGGGCGGCCAGCGCCTCGGCCCGCGGGGAGATCACGGCGCCCAGCGCCAGGCGCAGGCGGCGATCGAAGCAGGAGAGAAATGCGAGGTTCATCGTTCGCTCCGTTCCCGCACATGGCGGAAGCGGGGCGAACGGCGCTCCGACCCTAGGTCCGGCTCACGCCATCCACCCGGCCGAGGCCGAGTGCGATCCAGTGATGTTCGGGCGACGTCACCGCGGCCGGATCGGCCTTGGCGACGCCACGACTAGGGTGGTCGTCCATCTGTCTCTCGTTGTGAGATTGGCGCCGGGCGGGCCTGGGCTGGTCCAGCGTCACTGGCCATGTATGCCCGCGCCCCCGCAGAGTCAAGGTGAAAGCAGAAGCGGCGGAATGCCTGGGCCGGCGCGGCTTCGCAACCGGCGCAGCCGCCGGTTTCGGAACCCGGCGGCGGCGGAGTCGCATCCGATCGGCACGGCACGGAATCCATCCCATGGTCCAATGGCCCATGGACCAATGGAACGAACCTGCGGGTCCAACCGATAGTTGGTCTGCATGGTCCGCTGCGGACCGCCGCAATGGGCTAGCCGACCGGGCGCGACGCCCGGTCGCCCGCAACCCTGGCAGGAGGCCGCGCCGATGCGCATCCTCTTCCCGCTCGCGGCCGTGCTCGTCCTCGCCGCCGGCAGCGCGGCCGCCCATGGACCGGCGGCGTGGATCCAGAACGGTCATTACCGCAACCTGACCGGTATGCATGAGCATTGCTGCGGACCGAACGACTGCGCCGCCTACCCTTCCCGCGACGTCCAGGTTCGCCCCGACGGCTACATGGTCCGGCCGGCCGGCGTGCTGGTGCCGACCGACCAGGCCCAGTTCAGCGAAGACGACAAGTACTGGCTCTGCCGCAAGCCGGATGGTTCAATGCGCTGCTTCTTCATCCCGAATGTCGGCGCCTGAGGCGGGGCCTGCGAGGAGGCGCGACATGAGTCGTGATTGCATCGCGGCCGCCGGCGTAACGGCGCTGCTGCTCCTTGGCGCTGCGGCCGAAGCCCGGGCGGCGCTGCCGCCCTATTGGCAGCGTTTGCGGGAGCTCCAGGCGATCCTGGACAGCAACGAGCTGGCCGAGAAGCTGCGCGACGCGCCGATCGACCGGATCGAACGGCCGGGCGAGGATCTCTACCGGATCCAGGCTGGCCCCTGCACGCTCGAGATCCGCATCGTCAACGACCCCGCCGGCAGCACCCAGCCGGCGATGCCGGGCCCGCGCCGTTTCCACATCGAGACCGGCGAGGCCGCCTGCCGCTGACCCGGGGAACCGATGCCGCCGCGGCGGCGTTGGCCGGGTGTGAAGGAGGCACCCGGCCCATGCACGCCTATTCCGTCCGGATCAACCCAACCCGCCGCCGGGATCCGCTATGGCGCGTCGTCGATCCCGAGAACGGCGCCGACTTCGTGAAGGACATGGTGGTGTTCGCCGAGAGCCCCGAGGATGCGCGCCGCTATCTCGACGCGACCTTCCTGGCCACCGGCTTCTCACCCGACAAGCCGCCGCTGCGCGAGACCGGATCGCCCTGGCACGAGCCCAGGCTGGTCCGCATCGAGCCCGCGCCGGACTACGATGCGATCGCGCAGACCGCCGGGCACAACCACGTGGCGCGGCGCGCGGGCCTGCTCAGCAACCCGAGACCCGATCCGCTGCTGGGCTAGGCGGATCCGAAAGTCGCCTTGTACTGCTCGCGCAGGGCCGCCTTCTGCACCTTGCCCATGGCGTTGCGCGGGATCTCCGTCACCACGAACACCGCCTTGGGCTGCTTGAACCGGGCCAGCTGGTCCTGCAGCGCCGCCTGGACCGCGGCAGGGTCGAGCGGCACGGCGCCCGCCCGCATCGTCACCACCGCCGCCACCGCCTCGCCGAAATCCGGATGCGGCAGGCCGATCACAGCCGATTCCTCGACGCCCGGGATGGCGTCGATCAGGCTCTCGACCTCCTTCGGATAGACGTTGAAGCCGCCGGTGATGATCAGGTCCTTGGCCCGACCGACGATCGAGACATAGCCGCGGTCGTCCACCACCCCGACATCGCCGGTGATGAAGAAGCCGTCGGCCCGGAATTCGGCCGCGGTCTTCTCCGGCATCCGCCAATAGCCCTTGAACACGTTCGGGCCCTTGACCTCGATCACCCCGATCTCGCCCTGCGGCAGCGGCCTGGCGTCCTCGCCCACCACCCGCAGCGACACGCCGGGCAGCGGCAAGCCGACCGTCCCCGCCCGCCGCTTGCCGTCGAGCGGGTTCGAGGTGTTCATGTTGGTCTCGGTCATGCCGTAGCGTTCGAGGATGGTGTGGCCGGTGCGCTGCCGGAACTGCTCGAAGGTGTCGGCCAGCAGCGGCGCCGAGCCGGAGATGAACAGCCGCATGTGAGCGCACGCCTCGGCGGTGAGGCCGGCCTGTTCCAGCAATCGGGTGTAGAAGGTCGGCACCCCCATCATCACGCTGGCCTTGGGCAGCAGGCGCAGCACCTCGGCGCTGTCGAACTTCGGCAGGAACAGCATGGTCGCCCCGGCCAGCAGCGCGCAGTTGGTGGCGACGAACAGGCCGTGGGTGTGGAAGATCGGCAAGGCGTGCAGCAGCACGTCGTCCGGCCGGAAACCCCAGTAATCGTGCAGGGTCAGGGCGTTCGACAGCAGGTTGTCGTGGCTGAGCATCGCCCCCTTGGAGCGGCCGGTGGTGCCGGAGGTGTAGAGGATCGCGGCCAGGTCGTCCGGCCCGCGCGGCAGCGTCTCGACGCTGTCCGCCTCTCCCGCCGCGGCCTCGGCCAGGGTCCCCTCCCCGGCCGGTCCCAGCGTCAGCACCGCCTTGGCGCCGGCCGGCCTGGCCACCGCCTCGATCTCGGCGAGGCGCGCCGGCTGGCACACCGCCAGCGCCGGCTCGGCGTCGCCGGCGAAATAGGCGACCTCGCCCTTGGTGTAGGCGGTGTTGAGCGGCAGGTAGACGGCGCCGGCGCGCAGGCAGCCGAGATAGAGCGCCACCACCTCCGGCGATTTGTCGACCTGCACCATGACCCGGTCGCCCGGCGCCACGCCCAGCCGCCGCAGCAGGTTGGCGTAGCGGGCGCTGGCGGCCTCCAGCCCGGCATAGGAGATGCGGCGCCCGTCGGCGAGCTCGAGCGCCGGCCTGCTCCGGTCGGCGGGGAAACGGGCGGACAGGGCGTCGTAGAGATTGGTCATCGGCTCGGCGGGTCAGAGATAGGGCTTCAGCTGGCGCGCCACCGCACGGCTCGTCGCCACCTTGCCGGCATTGACGAAGGCCTCGTGGTTCCGCTCCAGCTCGGCCGGATCATAGAGGTAATTGACCAGAAGTCCCCAGCCCTGCTCCAGCCCCTTCGGCGCGGTGTCGCCGGCCCAGTTCAGCCGCTCCAGCCGGGCGCCGTTGCCGAGATGGAACCGCGCCACCGGGTCGGTCGGCCGGCCGTTCGGCCGCAGCTCGGCGGCGAGGTAGCGGGCGCATAGGCCGGTCAGCGCTGCCTTCAGCACCTTGTCCGCACCGACCGCCTCGATCCCGCCCGCCGCCAGCACCGGCAGCAGTGCCTCGGCCGCAGCCTGGACCGCGGGATGGTCGTGCTCCGGCGCCGCCGTCTCCAGCCAGCGCCGGAAGCCCGGGATCGGCGACAGGGTCGAGAAGGTCGTCAGGTTGGGCAGGGTCTGCTGCAGGTCGGCGACCACCTGTTTCAGGAGGAAGCTGCCGAAGGAGATGCCCCGCAGCCCCTTCAGCGTGTTGGTGATCGAGTAGAAGATCGCGGTGTCGGCCGTCGCCGGATCGCCGATCGGTGCCTTGGGGTCGAGCAGCGGCGCGATCTCGCCCGACAGGCCGCGCACCAGCGCCACCTGGACGAAGATCACCGGCTCGTTGGGCAGGGCCGGGTGGAAGAAGGCGTAGCAGCGGCGGTCCTCGGCCAGGCGCCGGCGCAGGAACTCCCAGCCCGGGATGGCGTGCACCGCCTCGTACTGGATCAGCTTCTCCAGGACGATCGCCGGCGTCTCCCAGGTGATCCGGCGCAGCTCCAGGAAGCCGCCGGAGAACCAGGAGGTCAGGACATGCTTGAGGTCGGCATCCACGATCCGCAGCTCCGGCTTCTCGTCGGCGAGGTCGAGCGCGTCGGCGCGCAGCCCGATCACGAACTCGGTGCCCTCGGGCAGCATGTTGATGCGGCGCAGCAGCTCCCGCCGCGGCGGCTCGGCCGCCTCGGCCAGCGCCAGGGCGCCGGCCGCGCTGGGTTCGGCGACGAAGGCCCGGGCGGCGGCGGCGACCGCCGCGTGGTCGGGCCCGAACTCGCGCGCCAGCAGGGTGAAGAACGCCTCGCGCCCGGTCGCGCCCAGGCCGCGGTAGAGGGCCACCAGCTCGCGCGCCAGGGCGATGCCGGAGGCTTCGCCGCGCTCGGACAACAGCGCGTGGCAGATGCCGCCGAGATCCTGGGGCAAGGGCCGGCCGCGGCCGAAGGCGAAGAGCTCGAGGCCGCGATCGGCGATCGAGTTGATGAGGTCGGCGATCTGCATGAGGCTCGTTCCGCTGCCACCAGACCCGGTCAGGTTAGCGCGTCACGCCCGCGGGGCAATCTCGCCCGGCGCATGCCGGCAATCCCGCAAACGACAAGGGCGGCGCCGATGGCGCCGCCCTGTCGCCGGTCCGGCCGGCGTCAGTTCCGGTTGATGACCACCAGTGAGGCGGCCGAGACCGCCAGGCTCTGCACGATCGAGCCGACATCCCGCACCAGCCGGTACAGGTCGAACGGCGTGAGGTCGCGCGGCACGATGATGACCGACCCCGGCGGCACCCTGACCGAGCTGTAGCTCCAGGACGACAGGTCGAGCGGCTGCGCCTGGCCGTTCGGCATGACGACGAAGGCGCGGCCGGTGTCCGCGGCCTCGGTCGTGCCGCCGGCGAAATCGACATAGTCGTCGGCGCTCAGCTTGCCGTCGTACTGGATGGTCCCCGGGTTGAGCACCTCGCCCGAGACGGTCACGAACAGCGGCCGCTTCGGCACGAACAGCTGGTCGCCCGCATCCAGCGTGAAGTCGAGCTCGGGTTTGGCTGCCAGCACCGTCGGATCGGCCTCGATCACCACCCGGCCGGCGGCCGGGATGCTCTTCAGCTCGGCGATCAGGCTCTGGATCGCCGGCAAGGCCGCAGCGGGGCTCTTGTTGGCGCTGTCGCCCTGGGCCTCCTGGATGAGCTGCGGCAACCCGGCCTGGATTTCGCGCGCGGTGCGCTCGTAGCCCTGCTGCTGCTGCGCCCGCACGGCCTCGCGGGTGAACACCGCGCCGTAGGTGAAGGCCTGGTTGGTGTAGCCGCCGGAGCGCTGGATCAGCTGCAGCAGGGTCTCGCCGCGGCGGATCACATAGCGGCCGGGATGCACGAACTCGCCGGCCAGGGTGACCGACCCATCCTCGCGCAGCTGCGGGCTCTGCGGGATGCGGACGCTGTCGCCGGGGTTCAGCTTGACCGACGCCGTGGTGGTGCCGAGGCTCTGCACCGAGCGCCAGGAGCCACTGACATTGGGCGGCGACAGGGTCGAGAAGTAGCCGACCTCGATTGCGCGGCGGTCGGCCTCGATCGTGGTGCCGCCGGCGATGTCGAGCACGGTGGCGAGCGTGGTGCCCGGGATGATCGGGTAGCTGCCCGGCACCCGCACCTGGCCTTCGAGCGAGACGACATGCTCGATCACGAAGGGCAGCAGGTCCGGATAGTCATCGAAGATCTGCGGGCAGGCGCGGTTGACCTGCAGGGAACCGGTCGCCTCGGTGTTCTGGAAGGTCTGCCGCGCGTTGCGGAAGCGGCCGGTCGAATCGTTGCGCACCGCCTCCGCCAGCGACCGCAGGCCGAGGCAACTGCCGCTGACCGCAACCGCCGCGGGCAGGGTGGAGGCCAGCGTCTGGTTCTGGGCCTGGACGTTCTGGGACGCGTCCGACGCCGCCGAGAGGGCCTGGCCCGGCTGGCGTCCGGCCAGCATCATCTGGACGTCGTCGCCGCCGAGATAGCGGATGTCCTCGCGCGACAGCACGATCAGCTTGTCGCGGTCGCGCAGGCGGATGTTGCCGCCGCCCCGCAACGCCACCCCCAGGTTGACCGGCACGAATTTGCGGATCCGCGTGGCCGGGTCAGTGGTCTGGATCACGCCGAAGGGCAGATAGGCGTCGTCCGCCAGGATCGGCGGATCGGCCAGCAGGGCGCGGAGCGTCGGCGCGCTGCTCAGCGGCCGGACGCCGGCGACGGTGACGTTGCCGGTGATCGAGACGCTGCCGACACGCAGATCCTGCGACAGGGTGATCTGGATGATGTCGCCGGTCTGCACCGGCACCGCCGTCTGGCCCGACAGGTTCTGGACCTGGTCCTGGCCGTTGCGGTCGAGCCGCAGCAGGTTGAACCGGTTGCCGGAGGGGCGGATCGGCCCACCGGCATAGTCCAGCATCTCGGCGACGCTGAGCGGGCCGGCGGCGTCGGGCGGCATCTCGAAGATGCCCGGCCGGACCACATCGCCGCCGACCCCGACAGTGCGCCCGATCGTCGGCACCGAGATCCGGTCGCCGTCCTGCAGCAGGAGGTCGGCCTCGTTGCTGTAGCCCATCAGGAAGCCATAGAGGTCGATGACCTTGGTCTGGCCCTGCCGGATCAGCGCGACCGTGCGCAGCGAGCCCGTCTTCTTGATCCCGCCGCCGGCGGTCAGGGCATCGACCAGGGTCGAGAAGCTGGTCAGAGTCTGGGTGCCGGGCTTGGTCACCTCACCGGTCAGGGTCACCGAGATCGCCCGCACATCGCCGAGCGACACATAGGCCTCGGTGCTGACGTAGTTCTCCCGGACCCGGGTCTCGATCTCGCGGCGCAGGTCGCCGAAGGAGCGGCCGGCCGCCGGGACCGGCGGCAGATCCTGCAGGATCAGCCGGCCCTCGCGGTCGACCGTCGCGCTGATGCCCTGGTTCACTTGGCCGCGCAGGGTGACCACGATCTGGTCGCCGATGCCGACGACGTAGTTCTCGCTGACGGCGCCACTGACCACCTGGCTGGCGACGGCGCCGCCGCCGAAGACGTCATAGCCGAACTGGCTGATGTCGCCGCTCAGCCGCCGCTGGTAGTCGGCCTCGATGCGCGAGACGGGCATGGCGGAGACGGTCGATGACGGCAGGCCCGGCGAGATCACCGACGGCTCGGTGACCTGCGAGGGCGTCGTCATCGGCACGCGCGGCCCGCTGGGGATGGTGACGCCGTCCGGCTGGATGCCCTGCTGCTGCAGCTGAGACGGGCTGATGCCGAGCTGCTGCAGCTGATCGATCAGCGCATTCATCTGGGCATGGCCGGCGATCGGGGTGAGGATCAGGACGCCGCAGGCCAGGAGGGCCGGGCCGATGCCGTAGCGAAGGGTCCATTGGAGTCGACGCGCCTCGCCCTCTCGGTCTCGGCGACGGTCACTGTGCACAGGCTTCATGGTCCCCCGCTTCTGACATCTTCTCAAATGGCCGATCGCAGCGCTGATCGAGCCAACGCCCCCAATGTCCCATCTTCTGAACGATCTGGCCGGCAAAGAAAACCCGAATCAATTCGTTGTCCCCTCAACCTGACACGCAGGCTTCAATCGGACCGGTCCCCTGGCCGCGGATTTTCTTCAGCCGTTCCAGCACCCGGCAGGCATAGGCGAACTGCCGATCCGGATCGCTCGAATGATAATGTGCGATCGCCTGCAGCCAATTGCCGTAACGGCTGAACAATCGCCGCAGGAAATACGCGCCGTAGATCACATTGTATTGTGGCTCGAAGATGAGAGTGTAGTCCGGCAGCGTCTGCTTGTGGTAACGGAGCGAGATCTGCATGCAGCCGACGTCGATATTGGGGCTTTCGCCGCCACCGTTATCCTCGATCGCCGCCTTCATGGCGGCCAGACTGTTCGGGAACAGCGGCGTGCCGCCGACATTCAAAGCCCAGGGATAAGGATCGCCCTTGCCGCCCGATTCGGTCTGCGCGATCGCCAGCAGCATGCCGCGGGGAATGCCGAAGGCCCCCTCCATCGCCAGGATGTAGGGCGTGCAACTATCCTGCGCCCGCGCCGGTCCGGCCGCGGCGGCCAAGCCAAGCAGCAGCGTCGCGATTGCCGCGATCCGACCCAATCCCCTCACCAACGCAACCGGCTTCCCCCGCCAATCGATGCACCGCTTCTAGCACACCGCGCCGATTCGGCAGAACACCGGCGTATCAGACGGGCGTTCCGGCGCGAATCACGGTGCGGCACGGGTTGTAGGCGATGCGGTAGGACAGCTCGGCCGGGTCGGCCACGTCCCAGAACACGAGGTCGGCCGCGAGCCCGGCGACCAGCCGGCCGCATTCCTCGGCCAGGCCCAGCGCCCGCGCGGCGTTGCGGGTGACGCCGGCCAGCGCCTCCTCCGGCGTCAGGCGGAACAGGGTGCAGCCCATGTTCAGCATCATGAGCAGCGAGGTCGCCGGCGAGGTGCCGGGGTTGTTGTCGGTGGCCAGCGCCATCGGCACGCCGTGCCGCCGGAACGCCCCCACCGGCGGCAGCTGGGTCTCGCGCAGGAAGTAGAAGGCGCCGGGCAGCAGCACCGCGACGGTGCCGGCCCGCCCCATCTCCTTCGCCCCCGATTCGCTGGTGTATTCGAGATGGTCGGCCGACAGCGCTCCGAACCGGGCGGCCAGCGCGGCGCCGTCCTGGTCGGACAGCTGGTCGGCGTGCAGCTTGACCGGCAGGCCGCGATCCCGCGCCGCCCGGAACACGCGCTCGACCTGGGCCGGCGAGAAGGCGATCTTTTCGCCGAAAGCGTCGACCGCGTCAGCGAGGCCGTCCCGGGCGATCGCCGGCAGCATCTCCTCGACCACGCGGTCGAGGTAGCGGTCGGGCTCGCCGCGATCCTCCGGCGGCACGGCATGCGCGCCGAGGAAGCTGCGCCGCACCCGCAGGCCGCTCTCCTGCCCCAGCCGGCCGGCGACGCGCAGCATCTTGGCCTCGGTCGCCAGGTCGAGACCGTAGCCGGACTTGATCTCGACGGTGGTGACGCCCTCGGCGGCCAGCGCATCGAGCCGCTTCCGGGCCGAGGCCAGCAACTCGTCCTCGCCGGCGGCGCGGGTGGCGGAGACGGTCGAGACGATGCCACCGCCGGCGCGGGCGATCTCCTCATAGCTGGCGCCGTGCAGCCGCATCGCGAATTCGCGGGCGCGGTCGCCGCCATGCACGAGATGGGTGTGGCAGTCGATCAGCCCCGGCGTGACCCAGGCGCCGGCCGCGTCCTCCACGACCGCGGCCAGACGATCGGGCGCGCCCGGCAGGTCCGCCTGCCGCCCGACCCAGGCGATGCGGCCGCCCTCGGTGGCGATCGCGCCCTCGGGAATGGCGCCGTAGCCCTCCCCGTCCATGGTCGCCAGCCGCGCATTGATCCACAGCCGATCCCACATCCCTCTTTCCCTTCGGCAATCCGCGTCTATCCTGCCACACCGCGTTTCATCTCACGGGATGCCGCCCCTTGACCACGCGCTATTTCGCCGAGACCGCCCTTCTGGCCGATGGCTGGGCCGATGACGTCCTGATCGAGGTCGACGCCCGCGGCGACATCCTCCGCACCGCGGCCGGCGCCGAACGTGGTGGGGCGGAGCCGATCGCCGGCATCGTGCTGCCCGGCATGGCCAATCTGCACAGCCACGCCTTCCAGCGCGCCATGGCCGGGCTGGCCGAGACCACCGCGGGCCCGGGCGACGATTTCTGGAGCTGGCGCGAGCAGATGTACCGCTTCGTCCGCGTGCTCGACCCGGACCAGGTCGAGGCCATCGCGGCCCAGCTCTATGTCGAGATGCTGAAGGCCGGTTACACCTGCGTCGCCGAGTTCCACTACCTGCACCACCAGCCCGACGGCACCCCCTATGCCGACCGGGCGGAGCTGTCGCGCCGGGTGATCGCGGCGGCCAAGGCGACGGGCCTCGGCATCGCCCATCTGCCGGTGCTGTACAACACCGGCGGCTTCGGCGGGCGGAAGGCGGGAGACGGGCAGCGCCGCTTCCTGAACGATGTCGACGGCATCCTCGACATCATAGGCCGGCTGCGCGCCGACCATGCCGGCGACCCTGATGTGCGCGTCGGCGTCGCGCCGCACTCCCTGCGCGCGGTGCCGCCCGAGATGCTGGCGGCGACGGTCGAAGGCATTCAGTCGGCCGATCCGGCGGCGCCGATCCACATCCACATCGCCGAACAGGTCAAGGAGGTCGAGCAATGCCTGGCCTGGAGCGGCGCCCGGCCGGTCGAATGGCTGCTCGACCATGCCGCGGTCGATCACCGCTGGTGCCTGATCCACGCCACCCATCTGACCGAGGCGGAGACCACGGGTATGGCGGCCAGCGGCGCGGTCGCCGGGCTGTGCCCGACCACAGAGGCCAATCTCGGCGACGGGCTGTTCCCCCTCGCCCCCTATCTCGCCGCCGGCGGCGCGCTCGGCATCGGCTCGGACAGCCACATCTCGGTCGGGGTGATCGAGGAGCTGCGCTGGCTGGAATACGGCCAGCGCCTGACGCTGCGGAAGCGCGGCGTCGCCGGCGGGCCGGACCGTCCCTCGGTCGGCGCCACGCTGTTCCAGGCGGCGATCGACGGCGGCGCCCGCGCGATCGGCCGCACCACTGGCCGGATCGAGGCCGGCGCCCGGGCCGATCTGGTGGTGCTGGACCGCGACCATCCGGCGCTGATCGGCCGCAAGGGCGACACGCTCCTGGACAGCTTCGTCTTCGCCGGCAACGACTCCCCGATCCGCCATGTCATGGCCGGCGGCCGCTGGCGGGTGCGCGACGGCCGCCACGCCGACGAGGCCGCGGTGGCGGCGCGCTACCGGCGGGTGATGGCGGCGCTGCTGGGCTGACGGGCCAAAAGAAGGGGCCCCGGAGAACCAGGGCCCGTGAGGTAAACAGGGAGGCTGCTCGAGCGGGAGACCCTATCGAGCTGCCGTCACGATAGCCCGGTCCCTACCCGCCTGCTGTGACGGTCGTCACGCCGGACGGATTTTCCGCGTCAGCCCGGACCGGTCGTGGTCGCGGCGGGCGGGACGGTGAAGATCTGCCCGGGATAGATCAGGTCGGGGTCGCGGATCTGCTGCTGGTTGGCCTGGTAGATCACGGTGTAGCGCGGCCCCTCGCCATAGAGCCGGCGGGCGATCCGCCACAGGCTGTTGCCGGGCTGGACCACGACCCGCCCTTCGGCCACCGCGACCTCCGCCGGCGCCGCCCGCTGGAACGGGGTCTCGGCCCGCGCCGTCACCTTGCCGGCGGCATCGAGCTGATCGGCCCGCAGCCGGTAGACGCCGGGCTCGATCGTCCCCTCGGCCCGGATGCGGAACCGGCCGCTCGGATCGGCCCCGCCTTCGCCGATCGGCCGGTTGTCGAGATAGAGCCTGATCGTCGCGCCGGCCCGGCCCCGGCCGCTGACGAAGACGGTGCCGCCCTCGCCATAGTCGATGACGTTGATCGACAGCGATCCCCCAGTCCCGCCCGGTGCCGCCGGGGTTGGGCCGGACGAGGTCGCCGGCGGTGCCTGCAGCACGGTGGAGGCGCCCTGCTGCGGCGTCAGCAGCACCAGCGGGCTGCTGCCGCCGGCCGCCGGCCGCCCGGCGATGTCGCGGCCGCGCTCCGGCACCACCACCGTGGCGACGTCGCCGGAGGCGGCGCCGCCGTCGGCCAGCCGCAGCGACAGCTGGTGGTCGCCGGCCGCGATCGGCGCGTCGGAGACGAAGATCCAGCCGCCGGAGCCGTCGACCTGGACCGAACCGATCTGCCGGTCGCCGTCCATCAGCAGGATGCGGGCCCCGGCCGGGCCACGCCCGGCGATGGTGACGCCGCCGTCCGAGTTCACCCGGATCGCGTCGAAGCTCAGCACGGCCGGATCGGTCGGTCCCGCCGCTTGGGGGGATGGCTGGGCCGGAGCCGACGGCGGCTGGACCGAAGCCTGCGGCTGGGCCGGAGCTGGCGGCGGCTGGTCCGATGCCTGCGGCTGGGCCGGAGCCGACGGCGGCTGGGCCGATGCCTGAGGCTGGGCCGATGCCTGAGGCTGGGCCGGTGCGAGAGCAACCGCGGACGGCGCACCGCCAATCTGGGGAGGTTCGTCGAACCCGCTGCCCAGGATCCGCGGCGACGGCGGCGCGACGGGAGCCGCAGGCTGTGGCGGGGGCGTCGGCACCGCAGCCGCGGGCGCAGGGGGCGGCACCGCAGGCTTCGCCGCGGGCGGAGCGGCGGGGGCCGGCGCCACGCTCGGCGAGGCGGTCTCCCGGCGGGGCTGTCCGGTATATTCGACCACGGCGAGGATGGCCGCGAGCACAGCGACCGCAACGCCGCCGATCAGCAAAAGTTTTTTCAACGCCGGAACCGCCCGATATAATTCGCGCCACGTTATCCGCGCAGTCATCGACTCGCAACAAACCGCTGCTCCGGCCGCATCGAAACTTGCCCCGGCGGCGATCCCTTCCTAATGTCGCGCGCCGGCGCCGCCGGCCCCGACCCGACACACATCCGTGCGATCATGGCCGAACTCCGTTCCCTCTGCGTCTATTGCGGCTCCGCCTCCCGGGTCGACGAGCGCTACAAAACGGCAGCCGCCACCCTCGGCGGCCTGATCGCCGCCCGCGGCCTGCAGCTGGTCTATGGCGGCGGCCGGGTCGGGCTGATGGGCATCGTCGCCGACGCCGCGCTGGGCGCCGGCGCGCCGGTCGTCGGCATCATCCCGGAGCACATCCAGGCGCTGGAGGTCGAGCACACCGGCCTGACCGAGCTGCATGTCGTCGACAGCATGCACACCCGCAAGCGGATGATGTTCGACCGGTCCGACGCCTTCGTCGTGCTGCCCGGCGGCCTTGGCACGCTGGACGAGGCCTTCGAGATGCTGACCTGGCGGCAGCTCAAGCTGCACGAGAAGCCGGTCGTCTTCGTCGACATCGACGGCTATTGGCGCCCGTTCCTGCGCCTGGTCGACCACATGGTCGCCCAGGGCTTCTGCCGGCCGGAGAACCGCGACCTGTTCCAGGTGGTCGAGACGGTCGAGGAGGTGTTCGGCGCCATCGCCGCGCCGCCGACGATCGCCGCCCGGGCCAGCAACAAATCGGTGTAGCCCCGCGCCTTTCGCCTCTCGCGGCCGGGTGCTATAAGCCCGGCCATTCCTGTCCGAAGCGGAAAGATCCCGATATGGCCAAGATCAAGGTCAAGACCCCGGTCGTCGAGCTCGACGGCGACGAGATGACGCGCATCATCTGGCAGTTCATCAAGGACAAGCTGATCCTGCCGTATCTCGACATCGATCTCCGCTACTACGACCTCGGGATCGAGTATCGCGACCAGACCGACGACCAGGTGACGATCGATTCCGCCGAGGCGATCAAGAAGTACGGCGTCGGCGTCAAATGCGCCACCATCACCCCGGACGAGGCGCGGGTGAAGGAGTTCAACCTCAAGAAGATGTGGAAGTCGCCGAACGGGACGATCCGCAACATCGTCGGCGGCACCATCTTCCGCGAGCCGATCATCTGCCGCAACGTGCCGCGCCTGGTGCCCGGCTGGCGCAAGCCGATCATCGTCGGCCGCCACGCCTTCGGCGACCAGTACCGCGCCACCGACCTGAAGGTCCCCGGCCCCGGCACGCTGACCATGACCTTCACCCCGGCCGACGGCAGCCAGCCGATCGAGCTCGAGGTGTTCAAGTTCCCGGGCGCCGGCGTCGCGCTGAGCATGTACAACCTGGACGAGTCGATCCGCGGCTTCGCCCAGTCGTCGCTGAACTACGGCCTGCTGCGCCAGATGCCGGTCTACCTGTCGACCAAGAACACGATCCTCAAGGGCTATGACGGCCGGTTCAAGGACATCTTCGAGGAGGTCTACGAGGCCGAGTTCAAGGACCGGTTCCAGAAGGCCGGCCTGGTCTATGAGCACCGGCTGATCGACGACATGGTCGCCTCGGCCATGAAGTGGGAGGGCGGTTTCGTCTGGGCCTGCAAGAACTACGACGGCGACGTGCAGTCGGATTCGGTGGCGCAGGGCTTCGGCTCGCTCGGCCTGATGACCTCGGTGCTGCTGACCCCCGACGGCAAGACCGTCGAGGCCGAGGCCGCGCACGGCACGGTGACCCGCCACTACCGCGAGCACCAGAAGGGCCGCGCCACCTCGACCAACCCGATCGCCTCGATCTTCGCCTGGACCCAGGGCCTGGCCTACCGCGCCCGGTTCGACGAGACGCCGGAGTTGCTGCGCTTCGCCCAGACGCTGGAGAAGGTCTGCGTCGAGACGGTCGAGGCCGGCCACATGACCAAGGACCTGGCCATCCTGATCGGTCCGGACCAGCCCTGGATGACCACCGAGCAGTTCCTGGACAAGCTGGACCAGAACCTGCAGGTGGCGATGGGCTGACGCCCGAGGCCCAGCCAAAGCGACGAAAGGCCGGCTCACGCCGGCCTTTCTGCTGTCAGGGCTCGATCACGTTGTCGATCGACAGCCCCTGCAGCACTGCCATCAGCGGCGCCTCGCCTCCAGCCGCGCAGACCAGGCCCTGGATCAGGTGGCTGCGGCGCTGCAGGTCGAAGACGCCGCAGCGCTCGCTGGCGCCGGTCAGGCTGATCATCCGGTACCGCACGCGATACCCGTTCAGGCTCGTCTGGTCTCCGCGCAGCACGGTGACCCCGCTCGCCTTGAACACGCGCTGAGCCATTGAGGCGAGGCTGGGCATGCGGTCGGTGTCGCGCCAGCTATAGCCGCCGGGCAGCCGCGACCAGTCGATATAGGCGAGCAGATCACGGGTCGAGAAGGTCGCCGTGTCCGCCCGGACGATTCCGCCGCCGTCGGCCGCCTGCTCCTCGATATGCTTCGTGTTCTCGGCGGCGACGCCGGCCAAGGGCCCCGAGACGAAGCTGATCGGCGAGTCTTCGGCCAGTGCCGGCCAGGACAGCGCGGCGAGGACAAGTATCCCCGCGGCACGCCGCATCGCGCAATTGAACATGACCCCCTCCACCCCGGTTTGAACCGATGCGGAGCCGCCCGGGCCAACGGCTCCGCCCGTTTCTCAGATCGGCCCCTCAGGGCCCGATCACGCCGTCGATCGAAATGCCCTCCATGACGGCCTGGACCGTGAAGGCGCGGGCGGCCGGGGCACAGGCGAAGCCCTGGACCATGTGGTTCCGGCGCATCAGCGCAAACACGCCGCAGCGGCGATCGACGCCGATCAGGCTGATCTTCCGGTACCGCGCGGCATAGCCGTTCACGGTGATCCCATCACTTTCCAGGATGGTGAAGCCGGTGGCGTCGAAGATGTCCTTCACCTCGTTCGACAGGGAACCGACGTCGTTGTCCTGCCATCGGTAATGGCCGCCCAGACGCGACCAGTCGACCCAGGCGAGCATCGGGCCGGATTTGAACACCGCCGTATCGCTGGTCACCGCGCCGAAGGCCGAGTGGGCGAGAGACTCCTCTTTATGCTTGACGTTCTCCGCCGCGGCGCCCTGCAGCGGCCCCGAGACGAAGCCGATCGGAGACTCCTCGGCCAGCGCCGGCCATGAAAATACGGCCGCGGCGATCACGCCGGCGGCACACCGCATCGCTCGATTCAACATTGCTCCCCCTCCGCCCGTGATTGAACGGTGCGGGCCGTCCGGGCTTACGGCTCCACCCATCCGGTGGTTCAGGGAGCGATCACGCCGGCAAACAAAACGCCGCCAGGGCGAGGAGCCCGGCGGCGCAGGATGAAATGCCTCGCTTCATGAAATCCCCCTGAATATCCAGGAGGAATTAATGCCGAAGCTCTGGCTGGTTGGCGAGAAAATTCGTCAAATCACCGGCAACTCACGCCCGCAGGATGGTGCGGTCGTCGTCCCGCCGCTTGCCCGGCGGCTGATAGGCGATCTGCGCGTGCTCGGCGCAGTATGGCAGGTTGCCGTGGGCCGCCTTGCCGCAGAAGTGGAAGTCCTTGTCGCGCGGATCGCCGATCGGCCATTTGCACATCCGCTCGGTCAGGTTGAGGATGGTGGCGCCGCCCGATTTGCGCTCCGACACCGGCTTGGCCGGCACCTTCGCCGCAGCCGGCGGGGCCTCGGCAGCGACGGCGGTGGTGGTGACGACACCCTCCTCCTCGTCCTCGCCGTCCTTGCGCTTGATCGGCGACGGCCGGCCGGACAGCTCCAGCCGATGCGCCTTGCCGATCACCGCATTGCGAGAGACGCCCCCCAGGATCTCGGCGATCTCGCTTGCGCTCTTCCCGTTTCCCCAGAGCTGGCGCAGCTGCGCCACCCTTTCTTCGGTCCAAGACATCCGCTTCTCCCAAGATCACGCGCATCGCCTGCGCGTACCACATATTGCGGCCTCGTCCACGGACGCTACCACATCCGGGACAGCCGCGACAGATCCTTTCAAGCCCCTCCGGTCAGGCGGCGAGTGCCGCCTCGACCGCTGCCAGTGCCTGGTCGGCGCCGGGCCCCACCCCCCCCCCCCCCCGCGGCCAAAAACCGGGGCCCCCCC